>JAJRAL010000014.1 GCA_028679935.1 Methanomassiliicoccales archaeon
ACCGGAGTGTCCGCTTCAAAGCATTCCTTCTAGGTATATCTTTCGAAAGCCCCTTCATAAAATCCAGACTGGTCATTTGAAAATGGGAAAAGAGATTAAAAGGCCGCAGGAGCGGCCCGCTGGAATTGTTTATGCCTTCTTCTTCTCGAAGAGGCCCTCGGCGGCTGCCAGGGTCTTTGTGGCGAGATATTCCTCGACCCAAGCGTCGTTGCACTTCGGGCACACGATCGCGGGACCGTTCCTGGTGACGTTCATATACGTCATCTCGGAGGTTCCAGCCTTGGTGAGTTCGCCGCAGTTCGCGCAGGTCCACTCTGTGTTCTCCCCGGCGTTGACAATTTTGCCAAGCACCATACGGTGGGAGTACGCCGAGGTGACGTTCGCGTGCGACTTGAGGATGCCCTTCTCGAGATTGTAGTCGGCGTAGATGGTCACGTTGTTGATCGTCTTCTTGGCCAGGGTTCTCCCCGTGGCCTTGTTGATGACCTTCTTGTTCGCCGACTCGGCTGTCTTGACGACGTCCTGGACGTCGGCCTCCTTTAGGCCCCTCTTGCCGAGCAACTCCTTGACTGCATCTGTCTTAACGTCTACCATTTGGCTCACCTCACCATGTCCCGTAGGTACCGAAGTCCCTCGCCGCATTCACCATGGCAAGCATGTTGCCTGGTAGTGTGTACGGCGGGCATTCGCAGGCGTTACCTAGGATGTAGCCCTTCGCAGCATCACGGCCTCCCAGCAACTGTTCCTTGGCCTGGTTGTAGACCGCCATCGGGTTCGGGTTGATCATGAGCTTGGTGTCGACCGATCCCATGCACGTCGCCCTCGATGCGAACTCGTCCTTCAGCAGTTTGGACGGGAAGACGTTCTTCCCCTTGTAGCCAACATGGAACACCGTGAACGGAGACCAAATCAGCCCGTCCTTGAAGAGCTTGTAGTCCGTATCGTGGTTACCACATAGGTGGTAGAACACCTGCGGACCGGCACCCTTCCTGAAGCATTGGTCGACGTAGTAGTGCATCGACTTGACGGAGAACTCATTGACCGTCTCGTCGGCGAAGATGTCGTTGTTGGCCAGCACTGACCCGACGATCAGCATCGCCATGCCGTACTTGTCAGCAAGTCCGGCCGCACCGTTGACCGAGGTGTCGGTGTAGATCCTCACCAGCTTCTTCGCCGCTTCTGGCTCCGTGAAGGTCCACATGATGAAGTTCTCCACCCCGCAGAGCTCGGCCGCCGCGCCGACCAGGTCGAAACCGTATGAGATCGGCACCAGAGTCATCGGCAGGTTCTTCTGCACGTACTCATAGAGGCGGTAGAACTCCTGTTGTGTGAAGTTCTTCTTCAGCTCTTCCTTGTCCATCACCCTGAGCTTGTCAACGTCGGCCGGTTCCTTCAGAATCGGTGCTACGGGAATAGGCGGCAAGGTCTCCTTGTACTGTAGTTTCATTCCTAGCTCCCGGACCCACGGCATCGAGTAGAACCAGTGCGTCACTGGCAATAGGTCATACAACTGCGAAATATAGCCGACGCAGTGTATTCCCAACTCAGGCTTTTCATAGAAGTCCCTGATCGTGTACCCACACGCGACGGCCGCATGCGACAATATGATCGGGTCGCAGTCGATGCGGTCATGCGGGTTGTCCACGAAGGGGCTTGCGAACCGCTTAGTGGCGTTTCCGTGCCACTTTGTATTCACTGGCGGAAACATCTCTTCGTAGCCCATTAGGAATCCCCGGCTAAGGAGTGCCTTGTCGATATATAACTCTTATCCTGGCTGACTTGAAACAACGTTTCATCACGGAGGGTATAAGGGCGTTAATGCGAGACATTGTCTCCCACTTTGGCCAATCTTATGTGATGTGTTGCGCAAAAGCGGTACAATGTTGCATCCTCGTTCGTCGAATCTTCCGCAAACATCTGGGTAAGGGGTGTTAAGTCCGACAGATCGAAAGCCTCGCGGTCGCTCCGCGCCGCTACTCCTCGGGCTTGTTCCGCGCCTCCGCCGAACCGGGCGCAAGATCATCGTCGGGATAGTCGCAGGTCGAAGAGGGCGCCATCTGCCTCGACCTCCTGACGACGCGCTTGAAGACAACGCAGACGGCGAAGACGGCCATGGATATCAGCACGATCGCGCCGCCGCTTGCGACATCAACCGCGAACGAGACTAGCAGTCCGAGGACGACGGAGAACAATCCTAGCACGATCGCCGCCAAGAGCGTCCTCCGGAACGAGTGCGAGAACTGCATCGCCGACGCCGCAGGCGTGATGAGCAGTGCCGAGACTAGCAGGGTGCCGACGATCTTGATCGAGACCACGACGGTCAAGGCGACGAGCACGTTGAAGGCGAACTCGAACTTGAGGACCGGGATACCGGAGAGCCTCGCGCCCTGCTGGTCGAACGTCAGGTAGACGAGTTCTTTGTAGAAGATGATTACGAAAACGAGCACGACCGCGGTCAGGATTGAGATGAGAGCCAGGTCCTGAGAGGAGACGGTCAGGATGGAGCCGAAGAGATACGCGAACAGGTCGACGTTGAACCCCCCAGCGATCGAGGCGAGGACGGCGCCGAACGCCAGTCCGAAGGAGAACATCAGGCCGATCGCCGTCTCGGAATACACGATCTTGCGGCTGTTCAGAATGTAGATGATGAACGTGCCCAGCAGCGCGAGCAGTAGGGCGGTGTAAAGCGGATAGATGGCGAGGAAGAGACCGAGCGCGATGCCTCCGAACGACAGGTGCGCGATCCCTTCGCCGATGAGCGAGGAGCGTCGGAGGACGATGAAGACGCCGAGGACGGAGCAAAGCAGCGCGGCGCACACCCCTCCGAGGTAGGCCCTGACGAAGAAGTCGTACTGGAAGATCCAGAAGATGTCGGCTGCCATCTTAGATCCCCTGACAGGACTCGTGGTCGTGATGGAAGATGAAGGTGAAGTGATGCCCGTACGCCTCCCGCAGGATCGGCGTCGGATCGGTCGTCGGCGTGATGTCGGTGACGTAGACCTTGCGGTTGACGACCGCCAGCTTGTTCGCCTGGCACATGACGCCGCTGAGGTCGTGCGAGACCGTCAGGATCGTCATCTCCTCCTTGCTCCTGAGGTGCCGCAGGATCTGGACGAACTGGTCCTGGATGCAGATGTCGAGCCCGGCCGCCGCCTCGTCGAGGATCAGGAGCCTGGGCTTCTTGACGAGAGCGCGGGCGATGAATATCCGCTGCTTCTGTCCCCCGGAGAGCTCGCTGATCTTCCTGTCCGCGAGGCCGCTCAGACCGACGGTCTTGATCGCGCTGTCGACGTCCTCCCAGTCCGATGCCTTGAGCAGGCGCCCCATGTTCGAACGCCTCACACAGCCCAGGGCCACGATCTCCCTGACCGTCGCTGGGAATATCGGGTCGAACTGGATGGCATTCTGCGAGACGTACCCGACCCGCTCGAACTCCTTGAACTCGCTGATGTCCTGGCCAAAGAGCCGGATGCTCCCGGTCGCTGCGGGCACGTTCCCCAGAATCGCGTTGAGAAGGGTGGTCTTGCCTCCGCCATTCGGGCCGACGATACCTACCACGTCGCCCTGGTTGACCTCTAGGTTCACTCCCTCCAGAACCGTTGAGTTGTCGAAGCGCACGGTGAGGTCCTTCACCTCCAGAACGGTCCCGTTCACGAGGTCACCTCCAGCCCGATCCTCAGTTCAGCGAGGTTTGTATACATGATCTGGAAGTAGTCCATTCCGGCGTGCACCCCGCTCCTGCCGTGGATCCCGTCGAGGACGAGGACCTGCGCACCCGTCTCCGCCGCGATCGTCCTGACCACGGCGTCGGAGAACACCGGCTCACTGAACACATAATGGAGGCCGAGCGACCTGACGAGGTTGGTGAGCGCGGCGAGATCGGCCGGGCTCGGCTCCTGGTCCGCGGAGATTCCGACCGCCGCGTGCGCATCGAGCCCGTAGCGGAATGCGAGGTAGTCGAAGCCCTCGTGCGTCGTCACGAAATCGTTCTTCGTCCGGTTCTGGAGTCCGACCCGGAAGTCGTGATCGAGCGCGTCGAGCCTCGCGTCGAGCGCCGCGGCATTGCTCTCGAAGTACGTCGCGTTCGTCGGGTTGGCCCTGATCAGGCCCCGGAGGATGTTCTCGACCTGCACCTTGGCGCTCAGAGGATCAAGCCAGAAGTGCGGATCGAGCCTGTTGCCGTTGGCGGTCGTGACAGACAGGTTGGTACTGGTATCGACGAAGACTATCGAGTCTCGGTGCGCCAGCGAAGAGATGAAGTTGTCTGCCCACGGCTCGAAGCCGGCGCCGTTGTAGATGAAGACTGACGCCCGGTCCGTCCGGAGCAGGTCCGATGGACGGGGCTCCCATGCATGCGGTTCCGCGTTGTCGGGCATGAGCTGGATCACGTCGACCCTATCCCCCCCGATCTGCTCGGCGAAGTAAGCAAGTGGATAGAACGTCGCCACGACCTGAGGCTTGCCAGCGATGGCGGACGGGGCCGCGAGCAGTGAGAAGCTGAGCGCTCCGCCTAGGACGACGATGAGCGACAGTGTCAATGCCATGATAACGTCACGGAGCCCGGAAGACCGCATCTTCTTCTTCGATTGTTATTAACATTTATATCATTTGTTATTAACTACTCGCCATCCAGATATAAGGGATATAATAAGGAACGACTGCCTGGCCGGCTCACTTCTCCATCTGACGCTCCACTGGGAACCCCTGAGCCTCCCAGCCGGATACGCCCCCGAGCACGATCGCTACGTCGTCGTAACCGTTCCTCTCGAGGATGCTCGCGGCGATGCTTCCCCGTAGGCCCACGCTGCACATCGATGCGACCGGTCGATCCCTCGGGATGCGTGACGCTTGCTTCTCGACGTCCCCGACGAAGATGTTCGTCGCGTTGGCCAGGTGCACCTCGGCCCACTCCTTCCTGGGGCGGGGGTCGAGTATGAACACATTCATTCCTTCGTCGACCTGTGTCTTGAGCTCGGAGACGCCGACGACGGCCATGGACCTCAACTCCCTCCCTTGCCGGTACCATTCCACCATACCGCCCTTGAGGTAGCCTATTGTGGAATCGAACCCCATCCGCACCAGCATCCTCATGGCCCTCTCCACCTGACGATCGTCGTCCGTCACCAGCAGGATGTCCCGATCGGAGGGCAGGACTGCTCCGGCGTATGGAGCCAGACCGTCGAGCCATATGTTCAACGAATCAGGGATGTGAGAGCCAGCCCAGCTGTGGGGCATCCTCACGTCCAGTACCAGCCCACCGGAGGCCACGGCCGCCGCGAACTCCCCAGGTGTCATCGATTTGGGAACTGGGACTCCTGACATCGGAACCCGGCGCGCCTGGTTCACGACCTCCATGCGGGAGAAGTAGGCTGGTATCTCGAGCCGCTCGGCCATCTTGTAGCGGACGAAGACCTCCTGGCTCATCCTCAACAAGGGATTCTGACGGCGTTCGATCCCGATCGTCGTCTCTGTCCTCTCACTGATGTCCCCTCCGCAGACGCTACCTGCGCCGTGCGCTGGCTTCACGATGCAGCCGTCATCGAGCCTGAGGAGGACAGAATGCAGACTGTCATACAGCAGGCCGGAGAGCCTCTCCCGTTCGCTCTCGCCAAGTAGATCGGTGCGGCCGACGTCCCCAACGAACAGGCAATCGCCGGTGAAGACGCTGACCGGCTCTTTGCCAGTCTCCCTGTCCCTGAGCGCATAGCATACGTGGTCGAGAGTGTGACCCGGCGTGTAGAGCGCTTCGAGTTCGACGTCCCCGAACGTGGTCTTCTCTTGGTCGCCGACCGTCTCGCCGTACTCGCGCGCGCTCCCGGGGCCATGGAGGACCCTCGCTCCGGTCCTCTCTGCCAGCTCGAGGGAGCCGACGACGTAGTCCTCGTTGCGGTGGGTCTCGAGCACGTGGGCGATGTTCATCCCCTCGCGGCGCGCCAGGTCCAGGTAGACCTCGCAATCCCGTCTGGGGTCGATGACGACCGCCGTCGTTCCGGAACCGATGAAGTAGGAGTAGTGCGCCAGACCCTCCGATTCGACCCGTTCAACGATCACTCATCTCACCAGCACGACCGGCCGATGCCTTTCCATTCGACCTCCCCTGCTAAAAGCGTGTTGCCGGCGATGCCGGGCGGCCCCTGGAACCTTCCTAGACGGTCGAATCGGCCGGGAAAGGTTCAAGCGGCAGAAGGCCATGCACTCGCGGAAAGCCCGAGTAGGGGAGTGTCAGGATCAGGGTACTTCTTTCGACGCCACCAGGCAAGACGACGGAGAAATGGCCTCCGCTGGGCCTGTTGTACATCGCCTCCAACGTCAAGAAGGAGAGGAAGGACGACGTCAGAGTGATCGACGCGTTCTGCGAGAACCTGAGCCGGGAAGAGCTGGTCGAGCGGATCGTCCGGGAGTCGCCGGAGATCGTCGGCATGAACTGCTCCACCCACACCTTCCTCGAGACGATCGCGACGCTCAAGGACGTGAGCGACAGGCTGCCCGAGTCCAAGGTCATCCTCGGAGGATACCACGCCACCTTCGCCTCGGACCGCATCCTCCATGACTACCCCTTTGTCGACCTGATAATCAAGGGGGAGGCGGAGACGGCGATGGTGAAGCTCCTTGGCCACCTGGAGAAAGACGAGCCGCTGGATGACGTTGAGGGAATAAGCTTCCTGAGGAACGGGCAGATGGTCAGCAACCCGATCTCGCTGCTACCAGACCTCGACGCGCTGCCGTTCCCGGACCGATCGCTCGTTTCGAACATCAAGTACGGCTATTCCCACGAAGGCATCCCGCTCACGTTCGGCAAGTTCACCACGGTCAGCACATCCAGGGGGTGCCCGTTCAAGTGCACCTACTGCTCCTGCGCCGCCTTCTCCCTCCGAAAGTGGAGGACGAGGAGCGCGGAGAACGTCGTGCAGGAGCTCGAGATGCTCAGCGACGAGGGCTACGAGAGCTGCGTCGTCGTCGACGACAACTTCACTCACAATCCGAAGCGGGCGGAGAGGATCTGCGAGCTCATCCGGCAGAAGGGCATCAAGATGCAGTTCTACTGCGAGGGGCGCGTGGACTCGGCCACTCCAGAGCTGATGCGGACGATGAAGAAGGCGGGCTTCAACGTGATGTACTTCGGAGCGGAGAGCGCCTGCGAGAGGACGCTCGAGTACTACAAGAAGCAGATCTCCGCCGAGAAGACGAGGAAGGCGATCGAGAACGCCCGGAATGCTGGCATGATCGTGATCACCTCGTACATAGTCGGTGCGCCGGTGGAGACGAGGGCGGACATCGAGGAGACGATCCGCTTCATCCACGACAACCGGCCTCATGCCATTCAGCTGAACATCCTCGACTGCCTCATCGGCACGTCGATCTGGAGCGACCTCGAGGCGCAGGGGATCGTCAAGGAAGACGACTGGAGGACGAACCACCGCGTCTACGAGTATTTCCATACGATGAGCCGGGAGGAGCTGGAGGGCTTTGTCGACAAGGGCTACGCACAATGGCTCAAGGGATGGTACAGCAAAGACGGATTGAAGGACATCTTCAAGGTCCTCCTCAAGAACCAGACCGCCAGATGGGTGGTCTTCAGGAACCTCCTCAACCCGAACACGAGGAGAAGGATATCCGAGGGCATGAGCGCATACCGCTCGAAGAAGCCCACTGAGGAGCAACCCTCGACCTAGCGGCCCTATCTCGATCTTCGAACCGACGCTTCCGAATCGATCTTGGAGATGAGGGCCTTCAGCTCGACCCCCTTGCGGTCCACTTCGGCCTTGGTGACGGTCGAAGCCGCTCTGCAGTCCTCGTCCAGGATGATCTCGCCGTCCTCAGTGATGTTCACGGGATAGATCGCGCATCCTTTCGGCCTATGCGGGTAGATCCGGCAGCGCGCTTCCGCCTTGATGAGGAAGTAACAATGCCCTCCGGTGTTCCTAAGCCTGAGGACCGAATCCTCGTCTTGGGCCGAGAACTCCTCCCGCGGATAACCGAGGCGCTCGAGGCGATCGACGTCGTCCTCGCTCAGCTCCATCCTCGTGTCGAGGCAACATCGGCCGCAGCGGGCGCACTTCACGTCGCATCGGACGGATTCCGCCTTCATCAATTTTGCTGAAGGATCGACGGAGGCCCAAAGCACAATAGCGGCAACCGTATCGGCGCGAGACAAGCGACAGGGTTATACGATTCAGAATCGGCTACCTCGTCGAACCATCGAGGAGGAGTAGGCACGGCAGAATTCAACAAGGCGGATGTGGTGCTCAGCATACCGAGGAAGTTCACGAAGTCGGAGCTCGCGCGAGCGCTGCGGCAGAGCATCGCGGACGAGTACGAGGCGATCCACGTCTATACCCAGATAGCCGAGGCGACCGATGACAAGTTCGTCAAGGCGGTCATCATGGACATAGTCTGGGAGGAGCAGCTGCACGCCTCTCAGTTCTGGGAGCTGCTCTCTGAGGTCGACCCGAGCGAGTCCGAGGCCTGGGAGCAGGCGGTCAAGGAGAACCGGGAGCATAAGGCCAAGCTGAAGAAGAAGTCCTAGCGCCGCAGCCTCTGACTGAACGATGCGGAAGTGTCCTCGCTCTCCCACAGCGTGACGGTCATCGATTCGAGGCCGTCGGGGTTGAGCCTCGCCAGGATGGCCGTCCAGATAGCCGCGGCAAAGTTCTCGAGCGACGGGGGAAGACCGTGCAGCTCCTGTAGGTCGTTCACCTTCGTATCAGGGAACCTGGCGATAATGTCGTCGAGCTCCTTTCTCAGAATATCGACGTCCATCAGGAAACCATCGTCACCGAGGTCGACCCCATCGATCGCCACCTGAAGTCGGTAGTCGTGCTGATGCGGCATCTTCTCTTCGTTCTTCCCGCCTGGCATCCAGTGGGTCGCCTTGAAGCTCCGGGAGACCGAGAGGGTATAGGTCATTGACCCCCTCCTTCATAGTCGAGAACGACCTGCCCGACGCCCTCGGCGTCCTTGTCCAAGAGCGCGAACGCCTCCTTCGCGTTCATCGCTAGGAAACGATGACTTATGAGCCTCGATGGTTCCAGCTCGGTGAGCAGGCTCAGAACGAGCGAATACCTCCGACGCTTATCCCAGCGTCCCGTCAAGGAGGGGCCGATTGAGCTGACCTGGCTCCCGATCAACTTGATCCGCCCCCGATGGAAGTCCGTGCCCAGATCGATCCTGACCGGCTTCGTTCCGTACCAGGAACCAATCACGACCCTGCCCTCATGGCCGACCAGTGAGAGCGCCAGGTTGAGCGCCTCTGGATTCCCCGAGAGCTCGACGACCAGATCCGCCCTGCCACTCTCCAAACCCGCCTCTCGCAGTATCCTCTCCGGGCCCAGCCCTGGGTCGAGGGCAAGGTCAGCTCCGAAATTCAAGGAGGAGGCTCGACGACTTGGCAGTAGGTCGATGGCAGTAAGGGAGCTCAGGGGATGCAGGGCGAGCACCGAGGTCGTCAGCAGCCCGATAATCCCCTGGCCGAGCACCACCACATCCTCTCCCGCTATCGGCGAAGCGTCCATGGCGATCGATGCGGCGGTCTCCATGCTCGCGAAGAACAGCGCATCATCGTCGGAAAGCTCATCTGGCAAGCGGATTAGCTCGTCCGTCGGGGAGCTGTAGGCACTCTCGTGCGGATGGAACGCGAATACCCTCGCACCTTTCCACGCTTCGTCGGTTCCCGCCCCGAGCGATCCGACCCGGCCGACGCTCGCATAGCCGTACTTGAAAGGATACTCCGCTGCGCCTTTGAGGCTGGGAAGGCTGACGTCGAGTGGGACCGCCTTGCCGACGTGGCCTCGGTAGTACAGGAGTTCTGTCCCAGCACTGATGGCCGAGGATTTCGCGAGGACGAGCGCCTCGCCTCTCCCTGGAGCGGCGAATGACTCCTCGACGGACTCAATCGTTCTCAAGGCGGTGTGGTAGACTGCGATCCGGTTCACTCTATCATGCCGCAGCGCTTTTAGAGCGCGGTCGATTTGTAGGTATCTCTCGTGCGGGATTGTCTAGGCCGATGAGCACGCCGAGTTGGTTCGGCTAGCTCAATCGGTCCGCAAAGTTCATATACTGTGATTGCGACCACTGGTTGAAATCAAATTCGTCTGTGATTTTTCGCAGTTCGTTTTTAATTTCTCAAAGAGTGAGCATTGTGACGTCTTTCGCAGATCTCCAGATTTCGATGGAAATCATCGAGGCAATGAACGGCATGGGTTGGGAAACGCCAACACCGGTGCAGATAGAAGCAATACCGGTGGGCCTCAGAGGCGGCGATATGTACGCCCAGGCACAGACCGGCACGGGAAAGACCGGCGCGTACGGATCCATAATACTAGGAAGGATCAAGCCGGGGATGCGGGTTCCGTCCGCACTGGTCCTCGTTCCCACAAGAGAGTTGGCCAATCAGGTCTACGAGGAGCTGTGCAAGCTCTCCAAGTTCACCCACCACGTGTGCGTCGCCATCTACGGGGGAGTGGGCATTGAGCCTCAGATAACGAAGCTCTGGAAAGGCGCGGACATCGTGGTGGCCACTCCCGGCAGGACCAAGGATCTCATGAATAGGAATGACCTGGACCTCTCGAGGATATCGATCGTCGTATTGGACGAAGCTGACCGCATGCTCGACATGGGTTTCGCCAAGGACCTCAACTATATACTATCAAAGGTACCCAAGAAGAGACAGTCTTTGCTGTTCTCCGCGACCTTGTCACCGGACATAAGACATCTGGCGATGCGTCAGATGATCAATCCCCTGGAAATACTGGTCTCTAGGGATGAGCCCGTCCTGGACCTGACCAAGCAGTACTACTTCATAGCCGACAAGGACACGAAGCGCGACGCGCTCTGCACGATACTCGACAGGAGCCATCCCAAGGCCATAGTGTTCTGCGCGACCAAGCGCAAGGTCGACCAGCTCACGAGGAAGCTGCTGGCCGACAATTATAGCGTGGGCGCGATCCACGGCGATGTCAAGCAGAACAAGAGGGAGAGGGTCATTAGGAGCTTCAAGGATGGTTCCGTCAGTGTCCTGGTGGCCACGGACGTGGCCGCTAGGGGGCTGGACATCGACGCTGTTGAGTATGTCATAAATTATGACGCTCCGAACGATCCGGATACGTACGTCCACCGCATAGGAAGGACCGGAAGAGCGGGAAAGGAAGGGACCGCGGTATCCTTCTTCACTGCAGAAGAGAGTTCCATGGTCGGGGCCATCGAGTCTAGGACGCACAAGCCGATCTGTGTGCTGGACTTGAAGGTCGTGCACCGGCCAGAACCCCAGATCAAGAAGCTTGTCCAGGTTCACAACGTTCCCCGAGAGAGTGGACTGGCTGACTCGTCCGCATGGGCGAACAGAACCGGCTATCGTGGGAGGGCACATCCGTCTAGGTCGCCTTCATCAAGACGGACGGACTGGGCAAGGCCGAGGCATTAGTGCTGGTGAAGACCGGCACCGACTCGTCTCCACGGGACTGGGAAACACGGTGACCGAGGCCAACACGATCACGTTCGATACGGAATCAAGAAGGATGGAGCGGGGGGAGGGATTTGAACCCACGGACCCCTACGGGACAGGATCTTAAGTCCTGCGTCGTTTCCAGGCTTGGCTACCCCCGCCTGGGCCAACAATCCCCAGTGCCGTATTTCATGCTTTGGAGGTCTACGGCAGGTCACTTCAGACCTAAGCGCTTTCCTTCGGCAAGACGGAGGGCAGCCTCTCTTGCCCGTTTGTTTCTAGTCTCTTCCCTCTTGGCCTCCATTATCCAGTGGATGTAGTTCAGCCGCTCTCCGATGGGGAGATCCTGATAACGCTGCCAGGCGGAGTCGTTCTCTCGCACGATGCGCTCGGTCTGCGGGCTCAGTTCATTTGGCCTTCCACCTTCGACCGTGGGAGGGCGTTGCTCGAGAGCTGCGATCCCGCCCTCCCTCATCCTTCCTTGAGCCCTGAGCTCCTCGACCTTCTTCAGGTTGATCTGGGACCAGTTGCTCCCCTTCTTCCTGGGAGTGAACTTCTGGTCGAACCGGTCCTCATCGACCTTCCTGATTAGGCTGTCGATCCAACCGAAGCAGAGTGCCTCTTCCCAGGCTTTCTCTCGAGTGAGCAATCGGCCAGGGACACCTTTCCTCTTGATCCGGAGCCAAACCCCGGCGCTGCTTGCATGATTCTTCTCCAACCAAGCGCGCCACTCTGCAGAGGTACCTGGCTCGAGCGTCGGCAATTCCCTGCCGCTCATCCCGCGCCCTTCTTCTTGCCCTTGGCATCCTCCTTCTTCGTCGAAAGCTTCCCGAACTTCTCCAGGATGATGTCCTCAAGGTTCGGATGGCCTATCTCCGCAAGGCCGTACCTGGCCCTGACGATCGGCTTGTCGACCTTGACGACGCGGCGGATGTCTATCGGCGTGCCGGTGACGACGACGTCGCAGTCCGACCGATTGATCGTCTGCTCGAGGTCATGGAGCTGCTTGTCCGAGTAACCCATAGCCGGCAGCACCTGGGTGAGATGCGGGAACTTGGCGAACGTCTCGGCGATCGAACCGACTGCGAAACGCCTCGGATCGACGATCTCGCTGGCGCGGTAATCCTGCGCGGCGATGAGCCCGGCGCCGAAAGCCATCCCACCATGGGTGACCGTCGGCCCGTCCTCAACCACCAGCGCCCTCTTCCCCGTCACGAGCTCGGGGCGGTCGACGCTGATGGGGGACGCTGCCTCGATGATCAACGCCCTCGGGTTGGCCGCCCGGCAGTTCTGCTTGACGATCAGGATGTCGTTCCGATCCGCCGTCTGGACCTTGTTGATGATGATCACGTCGGCCATGCGCACGTTCGTCTCGCCCGGGTAATACGTGATCTCGTGATAGGGGCGGTGCGGATCGGCGAGAACGATGTGAAGGTCGCTTCGGTAGAAGGAGAAGTCGTTGTTCCCGCCATCCCAGACGATGATGTCCGCTTCTTTCTCCGCCATCTCCAGTATTCTCCCGTAGTCGACCCCGGCGTAGACGACGATACCATTGTCGATCAAGGGCTCGTACTCCTCGCGCTCTTCGATCGTCGTCTTGTACTTGTCGAGGTCCGCGTACGTCGCGAAACGCTCGGCCACCTGAGCCTTCAGATCACCATAGGGCATGGGATGCCTGACCGCCACCACCCTCAGGCCCATCTTCCTCAGGATTGAGCACACCTTCCTCGTCGTGGGACTCTTTCCGGAACCGGTGCGGACGGCGCAGACAGAGATCACCGGCACCTTCGCCGGGAGGATGATGCTCGAGTTACCCATCAACCTGAAGTCTGCCCCGTTGGCGAGGATCAGCGACGCCTTGTGCATGACGTCGAGGTGCGCAATGTCACTATACGCGAAGACCACCTGCTCGACGCCGAATCGCTTCATCAGATCGACCAGGTCGCTCTCTGGGTAGATCGGTATGCCATCGGGGTAGAGTTTGCCGGCGAGCTCCTTTGGATACCTCCGCCCCTCGATGTTCGGTATCTGGGTGGCGGTGAACGCGACGACCTCGTACCTCTCGTTGTCGCGGAAGAACGTGTTGAAGTTGTGGAAATCCCGCCCTGCCGCGCCCATGATGATGACCTTGCACCTGTTCATGCTACCACGACCGATTCTATGAGAGGACTGGCTATTTGTCGCTTGTGAGAGCCCCGTCCGGTTCACGGGACCGGGAGAAAAAGAAAGCATATAGTATAATTATGGCGTTAGGCTAGACGATGGCCTACAAGGTCCCCAAGGCGGAAGTGCTCGCGGAGGCCATCAGGAACGTCCTCCGGGAGCAGAACACGGTCATCAGCCAGAACCTTCTCACTGAACTCGTCAACGCCTGCTTGAAACGCGACGACCCCGACTACACCGCCTCGGAGGAACGCATCCGCCGCCTGACGCTGACGAGGAAGCTGGCGAAGGTGCAGATCGTCACCAGGGAGGCGGAGGAGAGGTCGAGGCAGGGGAGATGCCCCGTCTGCGGCTCGAAGACCCGGCGCATCCAGAACGAGACAGTCTACGGAGGCACGGTCACGCTTGGCTACAAGTGCCGATCCTGCGGATATTGGACCGGGCTGATGCGGAGAATCCCGACGCGGTACATCTTCTATGGCGAGGGCACGAAGGCCACCTGCCCCGAGGGATCGGAGCCGCCCCTCTAGGTCTGTTCGAGACGGGCCGCCGAACGGTTATATACGAAAGCTTACCTTGCTGGCATCATGTGCGAGTCGACGCTCTATCTCGAGGAGAACGGCAGCGCGAAGGCGGTGATGCAGGACGTCGCCCGGATTGTCATGGAGGGCAAGAGCGCCGTCTGCACGAACGTGGTCGGCGAGCGCCTCGTCTTCGACAACGTGAGGCTCAAGGAGGCGAACTTCCTCAGCCACGGAATCGTCCTGACGAGGGATTGAATGCCGATCAAGATCGCCGTCTCCGGCAAGGGAGGAGTCGGCAAGACGACCATCGCAGCGGTGCTGTCCAGGCTCTATGGGAGGGAGGGAAGGAAGGTGCTTGCGGTGGACGCGGACCCGTCGCCCTCGCTGATGGCCGCAGTTGGAATTCCGGAGAAGGAGAGGCTGAAAGCAAAGCCACTGGCGACGATGTACGACCTGATCGAGGAGAGGACCGGGGTGAGACCGGGTCAGCCTTCCGGTGGCATGTTCAAGCTCAACCCGAAGGTGAACGATCTGATGGAGTCATACTCCGTCGAAGGGCCCGACAAGGTGGAAGTGCTCCTCCTCGGCACAATCAGCACCGCGGGCGGAGGCTGCTTCTGCCCCGAGTCGACGCTCCTGAAGCGCGTGATGGACCACCTCCTGCTCGAGGAGGACGAGATAGTGATCATGGACATGGAGGCGGGTCTCGAGCACCTAGGAAGGGCGACTGCCCGCTCGGTAGACATCATGCTCGCGGTCGTCGAGCCGGGTCAGAGGTCGATTGAGACCGCGGCGAAGATAAGGGACCTGGCGAAGGAGCTGGGAGTCACGAGGATCTTGGCGGTCATCAACAAGGCGCCGTCCAGGATGGTGGCGAAACAGATCGAGGATGAGTTGCGGATAAAGTTCGAGATCGAGACGATCGGCTCGCTGCCATACGCACAGGCCTTGGTTGACGCCGACCTTAACGGAATCCCGGCGATGGAACAACCTGGCACCGAGGAATTCGTGTCGGCGGTGTCGAGGCTGAAAACGCGCCTTGACGAGATCGCCATAGCTGGATGAGCGAAGAAAGATAGAAGAACGGCGGGAAGCCCGCCGGAATCGATTCTATTTCGCGCTCATCGTCCGCTTGGCCACCCATACGGCCAGCAGGAGGAAGGCGCCCGCTATGATCGCCAGTCCGAGCAGGTCCCAGTACCAGTTGTATATGTAGGTCGAACTGTGGAACGCGAACTGCCTCGCGCTGTCGACCGCGAGCGTCAGCGGGTTGTAGGCCGCCACTGTCTGCAGCCAGCTGGGCATGCCCGCCGTCGGGAACAGCGCCGCGGAAGCGAACATCAACGGCAGGTTCAGCAGGTTCACGATGGCAAACAACGTCTCCTGATTCTCTACCTTCAGGGCGATCGCGGTGAACATGCTGGAGAACATTATCGCCAGCAGGAACATCGCAATCATGATGCCGACCAGGTCCCAGAACGAGAAACTCACGTACACGCTCAACCCGACCAGGCCCGGTACGTATGCGAATAGCAGCGCGATGACAAAGACGATGGCCATCTGGATCATCGCCCTCACGGTCGTGGCGAATATGCGCGATAGGGCAATGGAACTCCTCGAGATCGGAGCGGCCCTGAGCTTGTTGAGGAATCCGAATCTGCGGTCCCAGACGATAGACATGCCGCCGAACATGCAGGTGAACAGAACGATGACCGCTAGCATGCCGATGGCCATGTATGAGAAGTAGTTGCTAGTCCCAAAGGCCGCCTCCATTTGTGCCGGCGTGAACCCGAGATTGCCTAGGTTGAATGCCTGCCCGAAAAGACCCAGCCAAACGATCGGCTGGATGAGCGCCACGAAGATCTGGATCTTGCTCCTATACCAGTGCTTCAGTTCGCGCTGCGTCAGCGCGTTCGTCTCGCGGAGCACCTCAACGCCTCCTTCGCATCTGCATCGTCTGGGCGTGCGCCGCGGCCTTGTCCATGGACCCAGACTGCTCGGCGTCGCGCAACGAGCGGCCGGTGTACTCGAGGAAGACCTGGTCCATGTTCGGCCTCTGGAGGCTGACGCTCGCCACTTGTCCGCCGGAATCCGTGACCGCCTTGAGCACCGATACCAGTTGCGTCTCTCCGTTGGTGACCTTGACGCGGTACTCGGCACCCTCTTTCTTGACTTCGAGGACGCCACCCGCGGCCTGGATCGCGTTCGAGATGTCCGCGTCAGTCTGGTTGACCTTGATCTGAAGCACGTCGCCGCCCAGAGAGCGCTTCAGCGTCGCCGGCGTGTCCAGGGCCATGATCCTACCGAGGTCGATGATCCCTATCTTGTCGCACAGCGAGTCCGCCTCCTCCAGGTAGTGCGTCGTCATGAAGACGGTCATGTTGTGCTTCACCTTCAGATCCCGAATGTGATCCCACATCACCGCCCTTGTCTGAACATCCAGCCCCAGGGTCGGCTCGTCGAGGAACAGAATCTTGGGGCGGTGGATCAGGCCCTCCGCGAGCTCGAGCCTCTTCCTCATTCCGCCAGAGTACGTCTTCACGTACCTCCCGGCGGCGTCCTCGAGTTTCACGAGTTTGATGAGCTCGTCGATCCTTTCCGTGGCCTCTTTCTTCGGGACCCCGTATAGCGTGGCCTGGAGCATCATGTTCTCGCGACCGGTCAGATCATCGTCGACGGTCAGCTCTTGGGGGACGAGGCCGATCTGGTGCCTGACCTTGTCAGGCTCCTTATTCACATCAAGTCCCATCACTCTCGCCTCGCCGCTCGTTGGCTTCACAAGGGTCGTGAGCATGGATATCGTGGTCGTCTTGCCCGCGCCGTTCGGACCCAGGAAGCCGAATATCTCCCCCTCCTGGACCTCGAACGATATCCCGTCCACGGCGCGGATGGTTTTGTCATAGACCTTCACCAGGTCCTTCACTTCGATTACCGCACCCATTCTAAGTCTCACCTCTCTTCGCTTTCGACTTCTTCTCGAGCTCTTTCAGTTCGGTGTGGATAGATGCCAATTTCGACAGGTGGAGGTCCCGCATTTCTCTCAGATGGGAGATCCTCTGCTCCGGAGTCATTTCTTCGACCTCGAACATGGCGGCGAATCTGGGGAACATCGGTATTTCCTCGGAGGCGGGGGCGTCTCTCCTCATCTCCTTCTTCGCCTTGTCCAGTATCTCGAAATAGCGGCTGACGAAGCGGATGTCCGCCGGCAGGCCCATGATCTTCTGCTGGATCAGTCGCTCGCCCTTCTCCGTGATCGAGTAGTACTCCGTCCCGTCCTTCTTCTCGGCCAATATCAGGCCCCTTTCCTCAAGCCGCTTCAGAGCGGGATATATCGTACCCGTCTGCGGGGACCAGACCCCCTCGAAGTCGTCCCTGAGGGCACGAAGCATTTCATACCCGTACATCGGCTTTACCCTGAGATGGATGAGCATGACAGACTGGAACGGACTGATCCTCACCTCTGGGGACCGCTGTGCTCGGATTCTGGTTGGCATCTCTTCCTCTTTGCTAAGTAGTGGGCTACCTAGTTTACCGCCACGTAAGGCGCACTTGCTATAAGTATCTTGCTCGCTCGATGGGCGCCCGCCCGCGCTCAACACAGCGAGCCAGACCATTGCGGAATAGGCATGACAACGTTTATCAAGGCAGAACGGATTGTGCGCGCGGGTCTGAACATGCGCGTCCACGATTTCGCCAGGCTGCGGGGCTCGAAGGTGCACATCAGCGAGCGTCTTGCCGCCCCCCTCGGACTCACCGAGGGAAGCAAGGCCTTCACGGCCATGTTCAGATATGATGTCGAAGGGAAGACGAGCTACGAGATCGTGCTCTCAACCTTCGGACCGGAGAACTACCGCGAGATCTGCGTCGTTACCTTCTACATGCTCGACGTTCCTGGAGCCTGCGCTCAGGTGGCCAAGTTCCTCGGCGAGAGGAACATCGACATCCTCAACTCGGTCTCGCTGAGCATGATATCCAAGGTCTGCATGGTCTGGAAGATGACGGTGGATCTCTCATACTACGGCGATTCCGTCGCGCTACGCGAGGAGTTCGATTCGCTGAAGAGGGCGCGATCACCGAAGCTCGACAGGGCCGACGCGATCGTAGTCGAAGCGGCGAACGTGAGCGACCGGTTCACCAAAGGCCTGGTCGCACCCGGCTCGTCGGTCAAGGTGAGGTCGGTCCGGAGGGCGCAGAAGACGCCCGTGCCGATAGTGGGCGGGGAGCTCACCATCCCCGACGAGTACATGCGGGCGATGGAAGGCGTGAAGGACGATGCGCCACTGATGATGCTGGCCGACCAAGATTCCTGGGTGCTCTCGATCACCCCGCTCGATCCGTCGCTGCGCCTCGTGTCCGTGGACCTTGTGATTCCGGACAAGCCCGGCGCCATCTACGAGGTGACTAGGTTCCTCGCCGAACAAGGGGTGAACCTTCTTTCGGTATCCACGACCGTGCTCGTCTATTACGAGCGCATGTCGCTGTCGATGGTCGCTGACATCAATGGCCACGCTGACGGACCAGAGGAGTTGAGGACGCGTCTGAGCGAGCACCTGAAGGGGCTGAAGGGAGATTTCAAGCTCCAGAGCCTGGAGCAGATCGAGTTCTGAGCGGGTGTACGATGAGCCTCAAGTTCCGGGTGGTCCGTGAGACTTCCGTCATATCGACGAACGATTCGGTCAGGCGATTGGCGATCGAGGGAGAGCCCGAAGGCTTCGTGGCCGTTGCCAGGACCCAGACGGGAGGTAGAGGGAGATTGGGAAACGCGTGGTCCTCCCCGCCGGGCGGTCTGTACATGTCGATACTCCTTCGACCGAAGCTCAGACCGGACGCGGCCCTAGGCATGACCGTCTTCTCATGCGCTCCGATCGGAAGGGCAATAGAGAAGCTCACCGGGATCAAGATCGGGCTGAAATGGCCCAACGACCTCGAGATCGATGGCAGGAAGGTGGGAGGCATCCTCGTCGAAGGGGCCAGCACTGGCGGCGGGCTCGATTTCGCCATCCTCGGCATCGGAATCAACGCGAACACCGAACCGCCGAACGACGAAGCGCCGAACGCGATCTCTATCCGAAGCATTCTCGGACGGCAGGTCGATCTCGACGAGCTCTCGCATGCGATCCTCACGGAGTTCGAGGCATTCTACGATGGCCTGAAGGATGGTAGCCTCCGCGAAGAATACGTGAGGCGATCCTCGGTCCTCGGAAGGAGGGTCGAGCTCTCGAGCGAGAGCGAGGCCATCAAGGGTACGGCTACGGGAATCGGCGAGAGTGGTTCGCTGCTCCTGCGCGCGGACGACGGGCAGGAAATCGAGATCCTCTCCGCGACGGGCGTGAGCCTGAGGGTTTCGGGCAGGGGGGGCGGAGCATGAAAAGCATTATTACTGGAAGGAGGATTCGTTTCGACAGTCTGGAGCGTGCAGGCGTTGGCCGGTGAAGAGGCGAACAAGGAATCCAAGGAGGTGAAGGAGCTCAAGGAGCTCCGCAGGCGGGCCCGTGCTGGAGGGGGAAGCGAGAGGATAGACAGGCAGCACAAGGCGGGGAAGATGACGGCGAGGGAGCGCATCGAGGCCTTGGTCGATCCAGGTAGCTTCGTCGAGCTCGACGCCTTCCTGACCCACCAGAGCAACGCCTTCGGCATGGACAAGACGAAGATCCCAGGAGACGGGGTTGTAACCGGCTACGGAACCGTCGACGGGAAGAAGGTCTACGTCTTCGCCCAGGACTTCACCGTGTTCGCCGGCTCGGTCGGCAAGATGCACGCTTCCAAGATCTGCAAGACCATCGACCTCGCGGCGAAGAACGGCTGTCCCGTGATCGGGATGTACGATTCCGGCGGAGCAAGGGTACAGGAGGGCATCGACTCTCTCGCCGGCTACGCGGAGATATTCTTCCGCATCTCGCTTGCCTCCGGCGTCGTCCCCATCATCTCGATGATCATGGGGCCATGTGCCGGCCCGGCGGTGTTCTTCCCCGGGCTGAGCGATTTCAACTTCATGGTCAGGGGCACGAGCCAAATGTTCGTCGTGGCGCCCGACGTGATCAAGGCGGTGCAGAACGTCGACATCAGCATCGAGGACCTCGGCGGGGCAGAGGTGCACAATACCAAGTCGGGGAGCGCGCACTTCATGTCAGACACGGAGGCGGACTGCCTACGCAAGGCGAGGAGGCTCCTCACGTACCTGCCGTCGAACAACCTCGAAGGGCCGCCGCAGGTGCAGCCGAAGGATTCGCCGGAGAGGATCGAGGAATCCCTGAACGCGGCAATTCCAGAGGACAAGGTCAAGCCGGTCGACATGCACTTGATCATCGGCAAGGTCTTCGACGACGGCGAGTTCCTTGAGGTCCAGGAGACCTACGCTCAGAACATCATAGTCGGTTTTGCCAGGCTCGACGGGATCACCGTCGGCATCGTGGCGAACCACCCTTCGGTGCTCGCGGGGACGCTCGACTCGCACGCCTCGATCAAGGCGGCGCGCTTCGTGCGCTTCTGCGACGCGTTCGGCATCCCGCTCGTCACGTTCGTAGACGTCCCGGGCTACCTGCCAAGCGTCGAGCAGGAGACGCTCGGAATGGTGCGCAACTCCGCCAAGCTCATGTTCGCGTATTGCGAGGCGACGGTTCCGAAGATCACCCTGGTCCTGAGGAAGGCATTCGGGGGCGCTTATTGCGTCATGGCGTCGAAGCACATCCGCGCCGATATCAACTATGCGTGGCCGTCGGCTGAGATAGCGATCATGGCGCCGGAACAGGCGATCGACATCGTCTACAAAAGGGAGCTCATCCTCGCCGACGACCCACAGTCGAAGCGGGACGAGCTGGCGACCGAGTACCGGCGCGTCGAGGCGAACGCGTTCGTCGCGGCGGAGAAGGGCTATCTCGACGACGTGTTCGAACCGAAGGAAACGAGGGTGAAGCTCATCAACGCGCTTCACACGCTCGAGAGGAAGAGAGAGACGAGGCCGGCGAAGAAGCACGGCAACATGCCTCTCTGAGGTGCCAAGGATGGTAAAGATCACCGACACGGTACTGCGGGACGCGCACCAGTCGCTCCTCGCCACGCGAATGCGGACGGAGGACATGCTGCCGATAGCGCCACTCATCGACGAGATTGGCTACTGGAGCGTCGAAATGTGGGGCGGAGCAACGTTCGACTCCTGCCTCCGCTTCCTGCGAGAGGATCCGTGGGAGAGGATTACCAAACTGCGCAAGGCGATGCCGAACACCCACTTCCAGATGCTCCTGCGGGGGCAGAACATCGTCGGCTACCGCCACTACCCGGACGACATACTTGAGAAGTTCATCCATAAGGCGCACGACCGCGGTATCGACGTCTTCCGCGTCTTCGACGCGCTCAACGATCCCAGGAACCTCGAGACGGCGATGAGGGTCGCCGGCAGGGTCGGCGCGGTCGTCGAGGCGGCGATCTCCTACACCACCAGCCCAGTCCACACCATCAAGGGGTTCGTGGAGCTGGGGAAGAAGCTGGAGGGGATGGGCGCGGACACGATCTGCATCAAGGACATGGCGGGCCTGATCGCCCCCCAGGCGGCGTTCGACCTCGTCAAGGGGCTGAAGGAGGAGGTCTCGCTCCCGATCCACGTGCACTCCCACATGACCTCGGGCATGGCCGAGGCCTCGTACATGAAGGCGGTCGAGGCGGGGGCGGACATCATCGACACCGCGATTTCCTCGCTGAGCATGGGCACCTCCCAGCCGCCGACGGAGAGCACGGTCGCGATGCTCCGGGGCACGGAATGGGACACCGGCCTCGACCTGAAGAAGCTCGCCGAGATAGCGAAGTACTTTGCCGAGGTGCGGAAGAAGTACTCGGACTTTGAGTCGGAGCACACCGCCATCGATACCGACATGCTGATCTACCAGATACCTGGCGGGATGATCTCGAACCTCGCTACACAGCTGAAGGAGGCGAAGCAGGAGCAGAAGATGCACGACGTGCTCGAGGAGGTGCCGCGCGTGCGCGCCGACCTCGGCTACATCCCGCTCGTCACTCCGACCAGCCAGATCGTCGGCACGCAGGCGATGTTGAACGTCATCACCGGCGAGCGCTACAAGCGCCTGAACAAGGAGACGAAGGACGTGGTCCGGGGCATGTACGGCAAGACGCCCGCGCCGATCTCCGCTGAGATCCGAAAGAAGATAATCGGGGACGAGAAGCCGATCACGGTCCGGCCGGCGGACCTTCTGCCACCGGAATTCGACAAGCTTGCACTTGAAATCAAAGAGTACGCCCGCAGCGACGAGGACGTGCTCTCCTACGCGCTCTTCCCGCAGGTCGCGATCGACTTCTTCAAGGAGAGGGTGCTGGCGGAACAGGGGGCGAACGGCCGGGACCTCGCCGCCCTGGCCGCGCTGTTCGTGCAGCTCGCCGAGGCGCGGTCCAAATCGAAGCAGACGGCCGGCGGCGCAATCGACGCATGGAAGCTCGCCTCGCGAAGGGAATCGGTCCGTGGTGGAGGCTGGCTGCTATGAAACTGAGGATCACGTTGAACGGGCAGCAGCACGAGGCCCATGTGGAGAAGAACTCCGGGGACTACAAGGTAACGGTGGGCGACGCGGTCTTCAGGGTCTCCCCGAGGGAGGGTGGGATGAGCGTCGACGGCGAGACGATCCCGTTGCAGTTCGAGGGCAACCTCGAGGAAGGGACTGAGGTCCAGATCGGCCGGAGAAAGGCTAGGGTGAAGATAGATCCGGTCATCGAGCTCGAGAAGGTCGAGGGCTACAGCGAGGAGGAGGAAACGCCGGCCCACAGGGAGGTACACGGCTCGATAACCGCTCCGATGCCAGGCAAGGTCGTCAAGATCAGGGTCAAGCCAGGGGACGAGGTCAAAGCCGACACG
>JAJRAL010000116.1 GCA_028679935.1 Methanomassiliicoccales archaeon
CCCTCTGCAATTCCCAGCCAGAAGCTAGTTTCACAGAGCGTCGAACCTGTTTCAATGTCAATTGAGCGCTGAATCGCACAGACACGGCGAGCTCTACCCGCGCAACCAAGCTAATATAGACGTCGTTCTCAAACCGGAGTTGAAGCGAACGGGACAGTGCAATCATCCGCTAGCACTCAGGGTGACCGACATGAAGCGAAGAGCGCAGAGCAACGTCAAGGAAGAGATCAAGGATGAGGATCTGAAGAACGGAACCCGGGACGGGGTCAATGACATCCAGAAGGAAGAAAGGAAGACTGGAGGCGCCATCGACAAGGAAGAGAAGAAGGCGGAGAAGGAAGGTGAATAATCCCGGCTCGGAAGCAAGCCCATCCAGTCACGATCACCAGTGGATTCTTCATATTCGTCCAGCGCACTTCTTTTGAGTGTGCCGTTCCGTCGTTCGAGCATTGGCTCACGTGGGACTTCAGAGACACGACTAGATGACGGTTCTCGACAGTCGATTGAGGCCTCTCATCTCTGCGAGATTCTACGAATCTTCTCTCCGGCGCGAGCGTTCAAATACAGCATCGGGACCTGATTTCATGGGGAGTTGGTGAGGTCGTATGGGCCTAGGAGATGCGCTACGTAGAGCGATACAGGATTTGGTGAAGAAGCCATCTGGGAATTGGACATACTGTCAGATACCGAAGGAACGAACGCCGACGAAGGAGGACTCGGTCCCGATCATACCCCTTCAATCCTATGTCCGGGTCAAGCTCACGCACATGTTCCTTGAGTTCCAGAGGTACGGCACTGAGGTGCGGATGCCCGTGGTGCACGCCTACCCGCGCTTCACGTCCTGTGACGGGCAGACGGAGCTGCCTGTGGTGCTGGGCCCCGGCAAGCTGAAGGCGGACGACGGCGAGCACCTGCACCGCCTCATAACCTTGAACCAGACGGTCTTTGGCCCAGTGCCGTACCTGGGAGGGGATCTGGACCTTCCCATGGCGCTCTTCGCGGTTCCGACCGTGAACTACGCCGACGAGTTCTTCGACCTGCTAGGAAACGCGAGCGCACTCGCGCCCACCATCGGAATAAAGGCGGCGATGTCGCTGGTCCAACCGATAGAGAAGGGCGTCGAGAAGCTGTTGGGCATGGGGAACGCAATGACGATAGGAATCCAGGATACCTTCTCGAGTCCGGCGGAGGGCGTACCAGTGAACCCGCTCACCACTGGATACCGGGTACTCATCGGACAGCATGATGGCGCCATCGACCCCGACGAGCTGTGGGTGGCCGGGGACGGCATTCATCTGAGCAAGAACGGTTCGCAGGGGGACCCCCTCAAGAACTGCGACTACCTCGTCTTCTGCATAGAGAGCATCGCTGAGAGGGACTGGCGGCAGTTGCAGACCCTGAGCGCGAAGTGGCAGAAGGTCGAGGAAGCGGTAAGTGTAGGCGGTGGCCGACCCGAGGTCGTCGAGACCGCCTGGAAGATGTTCGGCTACGACCTCCTCAGTTGCGGGGATCTCCTCATGTCCCAGCGGACCAAGGTGCTTGACATCCAGAAGGGGGAGAAGGATAAGCTGCTAGCTGCCATGGCGCAGGTCGAGAAGGTGAGCGCGGCCAAGAGGAAAGCGAGGAAGGAGATAGAGGAGATGGCCAGAGCTGTGCCGAGTGCGAAGGCAAAACCGAAGGCGAAGGCCGAGCCAACGATCGCCATGGCCGAGATTACCAGGGGAACGGAACTGAAGGCAGATTTCGGCATGGTCGAGCTCAAACCTGGAGTGCAGGAGCTGCTCGGGAAGGATCTCAAGAAGGCCATGAAGTCCTACCTGGATTGAGAGTCACGCGTCCTCGGTCGAGTCATTCAGCCTAGGTCAGGCCTTACGACCGGAGCATGCGTACATCGTCGAAGGAGTTGACGCTGCTCCATACCTTTATCTGCCGCCGAACGGGATTCGAGAGGAACAGGCCGCAGGGATACCATGGAAACGCTCACCCACGACATCCTCGTGATTGGCGCCGGATTGGCCGGCCAGATGGCCGCGCTTGAAGCATCTCCGTACGCCGACACCGCGATAGTCTCCAAGGTCCACCCGCTCCGCTCACACTCCTGCGCCGCGCAGGGCGGCATCAACGCCCCGTTCGGCAACGCCGCGCCGGACGACTGGAAGCAGCACGCCTTCGACACGGTGAAGGGCTCGGATTATCTGGCCGACCAGGACTCGGTCGAGGTGCTCTGCAAGGAGATCATGCCGAGGATTATTGAAGTCGACTCGTTCGGAGCGATCTTCGATCGGCAGGCGGATGGCAGGCTGGCGCAGAGGCCGTTCGGCGGCGGTTCATTCCCGAGGACCTGCTATGCGGGCGACGCGACCGGCCACGAGCTGCTCGATTCGCTCTACGGTCAGTGCGTCAAGAACAACGTCAAGATCTACTCCGAATGGTTTGCGACCTCGCTCGTCGTGGAGGACGGGGAGTGCAGTGGCGTCTACGCGATCGATCTCCGCACCGGGGAGAGGTACTTCGTCAGGGCGAAGGCGGTCATATTGGCAACTGGTGGAATGGGTCGGACGTATGCGAGGACGACGAACTCCCATCCCTGCACCGGCGACGGCATCTCGATGGCGTACCGGGCCGGGGCGAAGATCGCGGACATGGAGTTCGTGCAGTTCCACCCGACGACGATGGTCGGGACGAACATCCTGATATCCGAGGCGGCGAGGGGCGAGGGAGGCATCCTGCTCAACTCGAAGGGCGATCGGTTCATGC
>JAJRAL010000202.1 GCA_028679935.1 Methanomassiliicoccales archaeon
GACCGAGGACCGACCGGACGTGATCCAGAAGGCGGTCGTGGCGGAGGAGTCGAACCACCGGCAGCCCTACGGGTCGAAGCCCGGGGCCGGCACGAGGCATTCGGTGTCCACGTGGGGCAAGGGACGCGGCGTCTCGCGTGTCCAGAGGATCACCGGCGGAGCGAAGGGCGCCGAATCGCCGAACAACGTCGGCGGCCGAAGGGCGTTTCCTCCCAGGGTGGACAAGGACTGGAGCATGAAGGTGAACCGCAAGGAGCGCATCATGGCGAGGTTCTCCGCGCTGGCGGCCCTCTCGAACGTCGAGATGGTCAAGAAGAGGGGACACCAGTTCGAGGAGGGGGTCACCCTTCCGGTGATATTCGAGGATTCGATGGAGAAGCTCGAGAGCACCGCCGACGTGGTCGGCGCGCTGCAGAGCGTAGGGCTCGAGTCGGACCTGGTGCGGGCGAAGGAGGCTCATACCGTGAGGCCGGGCAAGGGCAAGATGCGCGGTCGCCGGTTCAAGGGGTCCCGCTCGCTGCTGATAGTCGTTTCCGACAAGGCAGCTCCGATATTCAAGAGCGCCAAGAACCTGCCAGGCGTCGAGGTCGTCTCCCCCGAGCAGCTGAACGCCGGAATGCTCGCGCCGGGCGGAGCGGCCGGACGATTGGCCGTGTTCTCCGAGGCGGCCCTTAAGAAGGTAGGGGAGTGGTGAGATGGTGAAGTCCGAGGACATACTGTTGCATCCGTACGTCACAGAGAAGACGATGAACCTGATGACAGGCACCCCGACCCAGGACTACAAGGACGGCAACAAGCTCGAGTTCATAGTCTTGAAGAAGGCCTCCAAGGCCGAGATTAAGGCGGCCTTCGAGAAGCAGTTCGAGGTCAAGGTGGCCAAAGTGTGGACCAAGATCGACAAGGAAGGAAAGCATGCGATCATCAAGCTCGCCGAGGGCTACTCTGCCGAGGACATCGGCATGAGGATCGGAGTGTTCTGAGGTGGGATGAATGGGAAAACATCTCAGGCAGCAGCGCAGGGGGCGGGGAGGGCCGGTCTACCGGTCGCCTAGCCACCGACACAAGGGAGCGATCAAGCACCCCGAGGCCATGTTCAAGTCCGGCCTCATCACGGACATAGTCCATGCGCCCGGCAGATCGGGCCCGCTGGCCTTGATCGATTTCCAAGGCAAGGAGCAGCTGGTCATCGCCGCCGAGGGCATGACGGTGGGTCATGAGTTCCTGAGCGGACCGGGAGTTCCGGCGAACGCCGGCAACATCCTCCCGCTGGCGGCGTTGCCAGAAGGCACGCTCGTCCACAACGTCGAGGCGAGACCGGGCGATGGCGGCAAGTTCGTGAGGACCGCTGGCTCAACGGCGACCGTCGTCTCGAAGGGCGACAAGGTCGTCCTGCTAATGCCATCCGGATCGTTCAAGACGTTCGACCCGCGGTGCCGCGCGTCCATCGGGACCTTGGCCGGCGCAGGGCACACGGAGAAGCCCTTCGGCACGTCGGGCAACAAGTTCCACGCTTACAGATCGAGGAGCAAGGCGTACTTCAAGGTGAAGGGCGTCGCGATGAACCCGGTGAACCACCCGCACGGTGGCGGCTCGCACCCGCACGTGGGCAAGCCGAGCACGGTCTCGCGCAACGCTCCGCCTGGAAGGAAGGTGGGTAGGCTTTCCCCGCAGAAGAAGCCGAAGGAGAAGTGATTCAATGGCAGAGGATAAACCGTTGACAGGAACGAAGGCCTCCCGCCGCAGGCAGAGGAAGAAGAGGGGAGCGATCACTGCACGCCGCAAAAAGGAGTTCACCTACCGCGGCTTCACCATGGAGGAGCTCCTCGGGATGCCTTTCGATGAGGTCCTTGGGCTCATGCCCGCCCGCGTTCGACGCAGCTTCAGCCGCGGATTGAACGACGAGCAGAAGGTCACCTTCGACAAGATCGTGTCCGGCGAGATCGACGTGGTCCGCACGCACCGCCGCGACATCCCGATCGTGCCGGCCTTCGTGGGCAAGAAGGTGGCCATATACACCGGCAAGGAGTTCAAAGAGGTCGAGATCAAACCGGAGATGATCGGGCATTACCTGGGCGAGTTCGCGATGACCCGCAAGGCTGTGAAGCACAGCGGACCGGGCGTCGGTGCGACAAGGTCGTCCAAGTTCCTGCCGCTCAAGTGAGGTGAAAACATGGCAGGATACACACAGCAGACCGACCCGGACGTGACGGCGAGGGCCATCGGCAAGGAGCTGCCGATCTCACCGAAGTTCTCCCGAGAGATATGCCGCATGCTGCGCGGAAAGAACGTGACGGTGGCGATCAGTATGCTCGAGGAGATCGAGACGCTGAAGAGGGCAGTACCGATCAAGAGGCACAACTTTGGCGTGGCGCACAAGCGCGGCATCGGCCCTGGCAGGTACCCCAAGAAGGCCGCCAAGGCGATCCGCCAGGTGATCGAGAGCGCTCGGTCCAACGCCGAGTACAAGGGGCTCGACGCCGACAACATGAGGCTCAGGGTCGTTGCCGCCCACCTCGGGCGCGTCATCCCCGGCTACATGCCGAGGGCGTACGGACGCAGCTCCCAGTGGAATCAGCAGACCGTGAACATCGAGATCATCTTGGAAGAGGTGGAGTGATGGCAAGTGAGAGGAAGTTCATAACCGAGAACGTGCGCCGCGTGCTCCTCAAGGAGTACCTGATGAAGGCGGTCGACCGCGCCGGGTTCGGCGGGGTCGAGGTGCAGCGCACCCCCATGGGCACGAGGGTGACCCTGATCACCGAGAGGCCAGGCATCGTCATCGGGCGCAAGGGCGCGGCGATCAAGTCGCTCACCACCGCGATCGAGAGGGACTTCAAGTTCGACAACCCCCAGGTCGAGGTGCAGGAGGTCGACAACCCGAACCTCAACGCCCAGATCATGGCCGAGAAGCTCGCCTTCGCTCTGGAGCGCGGCTGGCACTTCCGCCGGGCCGGGCACTCCACGGTGCGCCGGGTCATGGACTCGGGCGCCAGGGGATGCCACGTCGTAATCGCTGGCAAGCTGACCGGCGAAAGGCACCGCACTGAGAAGTTCAAGGAGGGCTACATCAAGTTCTGCGGCGAGCCCAAGCTCAAGTTCATCAGGCAGGGATTCGCCGTGGCGAAGCTCAAGCCGGGCGTCATCGGCGTCAAGGTGGAGATCATGGCGCCCGATGCTAGGCTCCCGGACGAGGTCGACGTCGTATCGCCCGAGGAAGCGGCCAAGATCCTGCCGGAGATGGTCGACAAGATCTATGCCAAGGAGGAGGCGCTGATAGTCACCGAGGCGTCGAAGGAAGAGGCGCCGGCGGAGCCCGAGGGCCAGCCGGTCGACTCCCCGACGACGCCGGTCATCTGCGAAACCCCGGTCGAGGAGAAGCCGACCGAGAAGAAGGAGGGCGAGAGCTGATGGCTCTTCTCAGGGTCAAGGAGATCAAGGCGATGAGCGCGGGCGACCGCAAGGCGAGGCTGAAGGAGCTGCGCGCTGAGCTGATGCATGAACGCGGAACGGCGGCGATGGGCGGAGCCCCGGCCAACCCTGGCAGGATCCGCGCGCTGAGGACGAACATCGCACGCATTCTGACCGTCGAGAGGGAGGAAGAGAAGTAATGGCTGAGATTTGCTCGGTATGTGGACTGCCAAAAGAGCTGTGCATGTGCGAAGAGATCGCCCGAGAGCAGCAGACCGTGAAGATAACCACCGACAGCCGACGCTACGGCAAGGTGGTCACTGTTGTCGAGGGCATTGACGCGAACGACATCGACATCGACGACCTTGCGCGCAAGTTGAAGACGCGCTGCGCCGCCGGCGGCACGGCCAAGGATGGCAAGATCGAGCTCCAAGGGGACCACAAGAAGAAGGTCCAGCAATGTCTCGAAGAGATGGGCTTCAAGACAGAGATCAGATGATGAAGAAGAGTGAGTTCATGAGGAAGGAGTTCGTCGGTCTGGAGATGGAGGTTGCGTCCTCGAACCACCCAGCCTACCTTAAGGTGAAGGGCAGGGTCACGGGCGAGACGAAGAACACCATCCTGGTAGACGTCGGGCCCAAAGAGGTCACGGTGCCGAAGCCGGGGAACGAATTCCTGTTCACATACGAAGGCGAACGATTCACGGTCAAGGGCTCGGAGATACAGCACCGGCCCGAGGACCGCATCAAGAAGATAAGGTGATCAAGATGGAAAGCAAGGCCAAGGACATAGGCATCGACGTCAAGGCTCCTGAGGCGACCTGCACCGACATTCACTGCCCGTTCCACGGCAAACTATCGGTCAGGGGCCAGGTGATCGACGGCGTGGTCGTCTCGGACAAGATGAAGAACACGGCCGTCGTGGAGCGCAACTTCCTGGCGTTCGATTCCAAGTACGAACGCTACGTGAAGAAGACAAGCAGGTATTCGGCGCACTGCCCGCCCTGCCTCGGTGTCAAGACCGGGGACTCGGTGAAGGTCGTCGAGTGCCGACCGTTGAGCAAGACGGTCTCATTCGTGATAGTCGAGAAGAGGTAGGTAATCATGAAGGGCATCGCAGGCAAGCAGACCCGCGGCATCATGACCGGCACCATACTGGATGTCATAGACAACAGCGGCGCCAAGACCATCAGCGTCATCGCCGTGCCGGGATACCATGGTGTCACCCGGAGGCAGCCTTCGGCGGGAATCGGCGACATAATCATCGCCTCCGTCAAGAAGGGTACTCCGGAGATGCGCAGACAGGTGGTGCACGCGATCATCGTGAGGCAGAGGAGGCCGTTCCGACGGCCCGACGGCACGATGGTCACGTTCGAGGACAACGCGGCGGTCATCACCACCGAGGAAGGAGAGACGAAGGGAACGGACATCAAGGGACCGGTGGCCCGGGAGGCGGCGGAACGCTGGCCTCGCATAGCCGCCACCGCGTCAATGATAGTGTGAGGTGACCAGAGATGAAAAGCAAGCAGGCAAGGAAGCAGCGCAAGGCGCAGTACAACGCGCCGGAGCACATCAGAAGCAAGGCGGTCGCCTCGCACCTTAGCGAATCGCTTTCGAAGGAGTACCGGAAGAGGAACGCCAGGGTCATCGAGGGCGACACCGTCAGGGTGGTCCGCGGCGACGAGAGCGTCAAGGGCGTGGAGGGCAAGGTCTCCAAGGTCAACACCAAGACCGGCCGCCTCGTCATCGAGGGCATCACCATGCCCAAGGCGGACGGGACGCAGAAGGCCCGCTCGATCCACGCGTCGAACGTCCTCATTACGAAGCTGGACCTGACCGATCAGAAGAGAAGGGGAAGGCTGCAGCACACCGAGGGGGCATCCCAATGAGCGACCTCAAGCGCCTCAACGCGCCGAAGAGCTGGCCAGTGGCCAAGAAGACGACAGCCTGGATAGCCAAGCCGCACCCCGGCCCCCACGGGCTGGAGGAGAGCATGCCGATCGCCCTCGTCCTGAGGGAGGTCCTGGGCGTGGCCGACACGGCGCGGGAAGCAAAGCGCATCCTGGGCGACCGGGAGGTCCTAGTCGATGGGCGAGTCGTTACGGACTACAACTTCGCCGTCGGCCTGATGGACGTGATCTCGCTGCCGAAAGCGCAGCAGCACTACCGTATGATGCTGGACCGCCGCGGCAAGTTCCGCCTGGTCAAGGTACCCGAGGGCAAGCAGAACTGGAAGCTCTGCCGCATCGAGGGAAAGACCACCGTGAAGGGCGGCAAGACGCAGCTGAACCTCCACGACGGCAGGAACCTGCTCGTCACGAAGGACACGTACAGCGCCGGCGACGTGCTGAAGATCGAGTTCGCCTCCGAGGAGAAGAAGGAAGGGAAGAAGGCGAAGAAGCACAAGGTCAAGATCCTCGACACCTACAAGCTGGCCAAGGGGAGCACGGTCCTGATCACCGGGGGATCGCATGTCGGCGACCTCGCGGTGGTCGAGGAGTACGTGGTCAGGAGGACCACCTCTCCCAACCTGGTGAAGTTCAAGGACGGCCGCCTGACCGTGAAGCATAATGTCTTCGTGGTCGGGGCGAAGGGGCCTGAAGTGGAGCTGCCGGAGGCGAGCGCGCTATGAGCGACGTCATGAGGCAGCCGCGGGTGCACAAGGTAGTGGTGAACATCGGCGTGGGCGACGCGGGAGAGCGGCTGGAGAAGGCACAGAAGGTGCTCCAGATGCTCACCAAGCACAAGCCCATGGTGACGCACGCCAAGACAACGAACCGCGACCTGGGGATACGCATGGGACAGCCGATCGGCTGCAAGGTCACCCTGCGAGGCGACGAGGCCGAGACGTTCCTCAAGCGGGCCCTCCTGACGAGGGAGAACAGGATTGCGGACTACTCGTTCGACCCCGAGGGCAACCTGTCCTTTGGAGTGTCGGACTACACTGACTTCGATGGAATGAGGTACGACCCGGAGATCGGAATCTTCGGGATGGACGTGAGCGTCGTGATCGCCAGGCCCGGCTACCGGGTCAGCAGGCGCAAGATCCTCAAGCGGAGGCTTCCCCGCCAGCACAAGATGACCAGGGGCGAGTCGATCACGTTCATGCGGAGCAAGTTCAACGCGGAGGTGATGGAGTGACCAAGCCAAAGAAGCAGTTCGGCCGCTCGAAGGGCTGCACTCGCTGCGGACGAAAGAGGGGCATCGTGAGGAGGTATGGCATGCATCTATGCCGCC
>JAJRAL010000179.1 GCA_028679935.1 Methanomassiliicoccales archaeon
TGAGGGAGACGGTCGAGTCGTACAAGACGCTCGCCGAGAACCTGCCGGGGATAGTCTACAGGGTCAAGATTCGCGAGAAGGGCCGGATGGTCTTCTTCAACGACATGCTGACCCCAATAACTGGATATGATGCGAGTGAGCTCGGGGCGGGGGAAGTCTGCTCGATCGAGCCATTCATCGTCGACGAGGACAGGGAGGCGGTGAAGCAGAAGGTCGCGGCCGCGATGAATACGGGCGAGCCATTCGAGGTGCAGTACCGTCTTAGGGCCAAGGATGGCGGCATCCGCCATCTTGTCGAGCGGGGCAGGCCGCTCATGGACCAGGATGGGCTGCCGCTCTACATCGACGGGGTCATTTTCGACATCACCAGCCAGAAGATGGCGGAGGCCTCTGAGAGGGAGCTCGAGCTCAGGTTGCGCAAGATCTCCGGCCTGCTGCCCGCTGCGGTCTTCGAGGCCGATAGAGAGGGAAGGATCAAGTTCACGAACGAGGCGACGCTGGCGATGAGCGGCTACTCCAGCGAGGAGATCGCTACATGGCAGTGGTCCCAGCTGATCGCGCCGGAAGATAGGGACGTAGCGGTGAGGCTGAGCGTCAAGGCGATGGAGGAGGGCGCGACCTCGGCCGCGGAGGTGCACCTGATCTGCAAGGACGGCAAGCGGATACCGGTCTCGGCCAACTGGACCCCGATCACCGCGGACGGCATGGTGACGGGCGTGGTCGGGATGCTGGTGGACGTAACGAGCACCCGTCGGACGGAGAAGATGCAGAACGCAATCAACCGCATCGTTCAAGCCGCCGTCACCGAGCCAACGCTGGACGAACTGTACCGCTCCATCCACAAGATATTGGGCGAGCTCATGCCCGCCGGCAATTTCTACATCGCAATCTCGTCCCCCACGAAGGACGAGCTCACGTTCCCCTACTTCGTCGACGAGCACGACCCCAGGCCCGAGCCAAGAAGGCTCGGGAACGGAGTGACGGAGTACATCATCTCGTCCGGGAAACCGTTGCAGGTGAGCGGCGAGGAGATCACCCGGATGAGCCATGAGGGCAAGTTCGCAGTGGTCGGCTCGGTGCCTTTCTCCTTCGTTGGGGTACCGCTGATGACGAAAAGAGGAGTCATCGGCGCGATGGCGATGCAATCCTACGACGTGCGCCTGAGCTACGGCATTCCTGAGATCGAGATCCTGCAATTCGTATCGTACCAGGTCGCCCAGGCGATCGAACGGAAGCGCAATGAAGAGGAGATCCAGGGATCGCTCTCGCTTCTCCAGGGCGTCTTCGACTCAACCGATGACGGGCTGCTCGTCGTTGATAACGGAGGTGGCGTCCTCGCGCTAAATGGGCGATTCGCGAAGATGTGGAGCATCCCCGATTCGATAACGGCGACGAAGGACGATGAGAGACTGCTCGCCTTCGTCCTCGACCAACTGAAGGACCCGGACGCGTTCATGTCCAGAGTGAGATACCTCTACGAGAACCCGATGGAGCTGAGCTTCGACACGATATCCTTCAAGGATGGGAGGTTCTTCGAGCGGTATTCCCAGCCCTACGAGACCGACGGCCGAGTGATGGGCCGCATATGGTCATTCCGCGACGTGACGGAGCGCCGGCGGGCCGAGGAAGGCCTGAGACAGTCCGAGGCGGAGCTCAAGGCGATCATCAACAGCGCCAAGGATCTTATCTTCGTCAAGGACAGGAAGGGCAACTACCGGATGGTCAACGACGCGATGATTAAGTTCTTCGGCATCGGGGCGGAGGGCTTCATCGGCAAGCACTCGACCGAGGTGTTCGATGCGAACTTCGCCGGCCAGATAGTGCAGTCCGACAACGAGGCCCTTGCGGGAGAAACGGTCGAGCACGAGATGACGCCGGTCGTCGGCGGGGTTGTCAAGATCCTCAGCGTGATCAAGGCGCCCCTCAGAGGAGCGAACGGCGAGATAGTCGGCATCTGCGGCATCGCCAGGGACATGACCGAGCGGAACAAGGTCGAGAAGGCGCTCCAGGAAGCGAACGCGAGCCTCGACATCCTGAACTCGATCACCCGCCACGACGTCCTCAACCAGCTCATGGTCGTCCGCGGATACTCGGACCTGGTGAGATCGGCCCTCAAGGACCCGAAGGACCTCGAGCACATGGACAAGATCGAGAAGGCGACGAGGACCATCCGCTCGCAGATCCTGTTCACGAAGGACTTCCAGAAGCTGGGCTCGGTGGAGCCGAAGTGGCAGAGCGTCGAGGAGCTCTTCGACTCGGCGTTCTCGACTCTCGAGATGGGGCCGGTGGAGATATCGGTCGACCTCGGCGGGCTGGAGATCTACGCCGATCCGATGCTGGAGAAGGTGTTCTTCAACCTCATCGACAACAGCCTGCGACACGGGGAGAGGGTTTCGAAGATCCAGGTGACGTGGAGGAAGGAGCGCGGAGGCCTCGTTCTTACCTACGAGGACAACGGCATCGGTATCCGGACCGATGACAAGGGACGCATTTTCGACCGGGCCTTCGGCAAGAACACTGGCCTGGGATTGTTCCTGGCGAAGGCGATTCTGAGCGTGACGTCGATCGATGTTGAGGAGAACGGCGAGCTCGGCAAGGGGGCGCGGTTCCAGATGCACGTGCCGGACGGCTCTTTCCGGTTCCAGGACTACAACAGGACGCCATAGACTTCGCTCGATGGAAAAGGAAATGAAAAATGAATGATGAGGAGCTGAGCTCCTCGGTTTGATCAGCCCTTTATCGCCTTCACGAGGGCGTTTAGGTTCGCCGCCGGAACGCGTGCCGCAAGTCCACAGCCAGGCGCCACGAGGTTGAATCCGGCGTTCTTGCACCTGGTCGTTTCCCGGGCCACGTCCTCGGGCGTTCCCTGCAGGAGCGGCCTGACGACGCCGACGTTTCCGATCAGCGCGGCGCGGCCCTTGACGATTTCCACGGCCTTCTCCGGCTGCACCTTCTCCTCGATGCTCAGGCCGGTGACGCCGGTGGCGATCATGTGGTCCAGTAGGACCGTCGTGTCTCCGCAGATGTGCAACACGGTCTTTGCGTGCTTGACACCGGAGAAGCACTCCTTGATATAGGGCTTGGCATACTCGTCGAACATCTCTGGAGAGAGCATGTCGGTGCCCGCGGAGGGGTCGCTCATGACGATCACGTCAGCGCCTGCCGCGTCGAGTGCGTTTATGTATTCCTTCTCCAGCTTGGTAGCGAGTTTGAGCGCCTTCACCACGGCCTCAGGGTTGGTGATGATCCAGAGTAGCAAGTTCTCGGTCCCGACCATGTGTCCTGCGATGGTCAACGGTCCGGTGGTCCCTGCGACTATCGGCAGGTCCTTGCCGTATTGCGCCTTCGCGAGCTTGGTCGCCTCGATCACCGTCGGGATCCTTCCGCGCTTCATCGCGTCGGCGGGGAGATCCACGGGGATGGTGTTCTCGTCGAACGCGTGCTGCTTAACCATCGGGGTGCGGTCCATCTTGCCAAGGTCGACGCGGCAGCCCAATACCTCCGCCTCAACGGTGAGGCAGAACGGGTACCTGACGCACTCGAAACCGAATACCTTGCTCGGTGCGGCCCCGAGGGTCGCCATCTTCTGCGCGTCGGTGTGCGCGTCGGGCCAGTAGACCTTCACTGCTTCCATGGAGTCGACGGTCACTATCTGCGTGAAGCAGACGGCCGGCGGTCGGTCCAACTTCTTCTTGTCGAGCGCGGCGAGCACGCGCTCCTTGGGGGTGAGATTTGCCATTGCCTTCCTCCTTCTTAACACCTATAAGTAGGGTCTGAGTGGGGCAAGGTGGTGAGGACACTTGAACCTTTCGTCAGGCCCAGGAAGCTACTGGCTGGCCTGCCGCCATCGGACGGGTCCGACGTCCCTCAGACCTTGAAGTTCTGATAAACGCCGCTGATGGCCGTGAGGACGCACATCCCCTTCTCGGTGATCATGTAGTCGCCGCGGTCGTGCCGCTGCGTCACCAGGCCGGAGTCGACCAACTTCTGGATGTGGAAGAGAAGGTTTCCGCCCCTCAGGCCGGTGACCGTGGAGAGCGAGGAGAATGTCTTCGGCTCGAGGCTGAGCGACTTGAGCATCTGCAGTCGCTGCCGATTCGCGATCGGCTCGACGAACCCTCTGACGACCTCCTTCTCCGGGATCTCGTCGATCTCCCGCCTCTTGTCCGACTCGGTCGAGTAGATCCTCATCGAACGCATCAAGCGCACCTGCTTCCCGAACAGCCTCGAGACCTCCTGGAAGCACTTTTCGCACTTGTCGTAAGGTGCGGTGGCCTTGAGGCGGTCGAGCTCGTTCTGGTTCGTCAGGATGATCTCTTCGCGGACGGTCTCCTGTTCCAGCAGCGAGGCGTTCTTCTGGAGGAACGTCGCGAAGGTCGCCCTGCAGGGCTCTCGCATGTCGCACCTTCTCACCAGGTTCTTCGCCAGTCCTTCCTCAACGTCCTCCATCGCCTGGGAGACGACGACCTCGAGCAACCCGCTCCTCCGCCTTGACGCTTGGGGCGTTCCGACGTCCGCTCCCGTCTCGCTCATCTTCATCAGGACCGACTGCATCGACTCGACCGTCTCCTTCAGGCCGGTCACCTCGCGATGCAGCCTGGCGATCTCGGTTGGCATCCTTCCGGCTAATCGCTCGGGCGTCTAATAAGGTTTGTCACCCGACCTTCTCGGTCACCGCATTGACCGTAGGCTCGATGGTATCCGCTCTCGAGTGAAAAATCAGAAGATGGAAGGGGTTTGATGAATCAGGGAATTTGCGCTTAGCCTTTTACGAGCTCGGCAGCGATCTTGACCGCCTCGATGGCGTCGTATCCCCATGCGTCCGCGCCGATCTGGGCCGCGAACTCCTTTGAGGTTGCACCGCCGCCGATCATGGTCTTGATGCCCGGCTTCATGTTGCCCTCGCGCAACATCTTCTCGACTTCCTTCATGCCCGCCA
>JAJRAL010000079.1 GCA_028679935.1 Methanomassiliicoccales archaeon
CCAGTTCCGATAGGGATGCGATCAGACTGTAGGTCCCGGAGGACGTCGTCGATCTGTACACTCTATATCCGGTTACGGGGTCACCGCCGTTATCCGCGGGCGGGTTCCAGATGAGCGTGACCTGCCCGTTCGATGGAAGGCCCTGCAGGTCCCGGGGGGCCGACGGCTCGACGGCACCCGAACCCTGCAGGAGCTGTCTCGCCTTGGTGAGGTTGTATTCATAGATCGGAACATCAGGCGGTGGGACATAGCCGAACATGCCCTTCGGTATCGCTCCGTTCGGCTGGAGTCCCGTCCCCTTCAGGACCTGATTATTGTAGGAGGTGAAGTCGAACGCGTAGTTGAACGCCTGTCTGACCCTGACGTCACTGAAGAAGTCCGAGGGTATGTTGTTCAGGATTGGGTTGAGGCCGGTCTTGTTGATGTTCTCGTTCATGCCGAGGAAGTTCAGGCCGAGCGATGACGAGTTCGTCATGACGATTTCGCCGCTGCCGACGTACGAGTATAGAGACTCCTGGACCCCCCTCGGGATGATCGCCGCGTCGACAAGGCTTCCCGCATATGTGCTCGTCAGCGCAGTCAGCCTGCCGTTGTCGGTGGCGATCTGCTTCAGGAGAATATTCTCTATCTTCGCGGGTGTCTGCCAGTATCCGGTCCAGCGGCTCATTGTGATGAACTGGTTCGGCTGGTACTCCTGGAACATGTAAGGGCCGGTTCCGATCGGGTGCGTGTTGACCCATGTGAACGCCGCCGACGAGAAGGGCTTGTTGGACGAGTGGGCCATCGTGTTGTTCAGCGAGACGACCGACGCGGAGTTGAACGCGAGCCTCGCGAGGAACGCCGGGTCGTTCTGTGTCAGGTTGAACTGCACGGTGTACTGGTCCTTTGCCCAGACGTGAGCGTCGATCACGGATGCGCCGATCCCGCCCGTGATGTCGTCAGCTCCAGGTGTGCCACCATTGTAGCTGTAATAATCCGGGATGAGGGCCTCGCCGAGGATCCATGCCGGGCCGTGCGGATCGTTCAGGCGCAGCTCCCTCATCATGCTGTACTTCACATCCGCCGCGCTCATCGTGTTCACGCCGTCGTGGAACATGACGTTGTGCCTCAGGTGGAAGGTGTAGGTCAGGCCGTCCGCACTGATGCCGCCGTTAGCAATGGTCGGGACTTCGGTGGAAAGCACAGGAGCGAACTGATCCACGTGAGAACCGTTGTAGAACACGAGCGTCTCGTAGACGTTCTGCAGGACCTCTCCTCCCGCCGTCTCATAGTCCTGGGCCGGGTCGAAGTACTGCGGGTTGCCGCTGATCTCACCCATTACGAAGGTGTTGGGGTTGATCGAGGTCGCAGACTTGTCCAGCATGTAGTAGACCAGGTTCGAGTACAATGGGTTGAACTCGAATCCGGTCACCCAGCTCTTCATGCAGGTGAGGACCGAACTCTGGGCGAGCCACAGGTATGGAGCCTGCTCATGTGCGGCAACACTCATGCTCTCCAACGTCGCCGCGCGCGTGATCGGGTTGAGATCGGTTCCTGCCTGTACGACCAATGAATCGATCGTCTCGTTCGAGAAGCCTATGGTCTGTGCATATGTGCCAGTCGAAAGCAACAGGGGAACGGCGTAGTCATTGGGGTCGGCATAGTCCGGATTCCATCCCAGCCAGAAGGCTGGCATCGCCCTTTCCTGTTGCATCCGCAAATAGACCGACCATTCCAGCCCCGTCATCGTGATGAGAATCTTGCCCGGACTCAGGCTTTCCAGGCTGGTCTTAAGGAGTTGGGCCGCCGTCGCTCTGCCGGAATTCCCCGAGTTGTAGAAGATCTCCATGCTGAAACCGTGCGTGATCCAATTGATATCCGTCGATCCCGAGACGCTCACTAAGGGCGTCCCATCTGACACAATGACAGATGAGGCGCGAGCCGTCGCAGTCGCCATGCAGACAGGAACCAACATGACAAAGAGAACGATCAGTGCCGCAATGGCCATCTTACCCATCTTGTTAGATCTCCGAATGCTATTACCCCCGGACGAATGGATTGCCTCCTGACTGTTCCTTGCTGATATTAGGTTCCATCGAACTGAGACAAGTTTTCTAGAATGCTATGGCGTACCATCTGGCCGAAACTGGATATATCGATATCCGCCTGTCTATCGACGGATTCTCTCGGCTCCAGAGGAAGCCCGCGATGAGTGGAGGGGCGTCCATCCATAGTCATCATGCGTCGAGATTCTCGACACTGTGGCACCTGCATCCAACCACCCAGCCAAAACCAACAACTATTTAACTAGAACATCCTTAGGGCGGAATACTCAAGGGTGACCACATGGTCGAGTTCAAAGCGGTTATCAACGATGCAAAGACAGGGAAGTCCTTCCAAGTGCCGGTAACGGGCCACCACGCCAACTCCCTCATCGGGAAGAAGATCGGCGACGTCGTGGACGGCATCTTCGTCGGGCTCCCTGGCTACAAGCTCACGATCACGGGCGGAAGCGACAAGGACGGCTTCCCGATGCGAAAGGACCTTCCCGGAGTGAAGAGGCGCAAGCTCCTGCTCACCCGAGGCGTCGGGTTCAACAGCAAGGAGCCCGGCCTGAGGAAGCGCAAGTCCGTCAGGGGCAACACGATCTCCCCGGACACCATCCAGCTCAATATGAAGGTCACCGGACCCGGCTCCAAGCCGATCGAGGAGCTCATCAAGGTCGAGGAGAAGAAGAAGTGATGGCAGAGGTCCGCCAGCCCGAAGTGAACATAGGGATGATCGGTCACGTCGACCATGGCAAGACGACGTTGACCAAGGCGCTGAGCGGCGAGTGGACCGACCGCCACTCCGAGGAAGTGAAGCGCGGCATCTCCATCCGCCTCGGCTACGCGGACGCAAGCTTCTACAAGTGCCCCAAGTGCGAGGGCGAATCCGCCTACACCACCCAACCGAACTGCGAACATTGCGGTGGCGGCGTGGCGGACTTCCAGCGCGCCGTCAGCTTCGTCGACGCGCCGGGGCACGAGACGCTCATGGCGACGATGCTCTCCGGAGCGGCGATCATGAACGGAGCGCTCCTGCTCGTGGCGGCGAACGAGAAGTGCCCGCAGCCGCAGACGAAGGAGCACCTGATGGCTCTGACCATTATCGGAGTGGACAAGATCGTCATCGTCCAGAACAAGATCGACATCGTGACGAAGGAGGAGGCGCTTGAGAACTACCGCGAGATCAAGGAGTTCGTCAAGGGCACAATCGCCGAGAACGCGCCTGTGATTCCCGTATCGGCGAATCACAACGTCAATATCGACAAGCTCATCGAGACGATCCAGGCGACCATCCCAACGCCGAGGCAGGACCTGAAGAAGCCGGCCAGGATGTTCGTCGCCAGGTCGTTCGACATCAACCAGCCCGGCTCGCCGCCCCTGTCTCTCAAGGGCGGAGTGCTAGGCGGCTCGCTGATGCAGGGCAAGCTCGAGGTCGGGGACGAGATAGAGATCGCGCCGGGCCGGAAGGTCGAGATGGGGCGCGAGGTGACCTGGGAGAAGATCACCACCACCATCGAGTCGCTGCACGCCGGCGACGCCGCGCTTGACGTGGCAAAGCCCGGTGGGCTGATCGCAATCGGGACCAAGCTCGACCCGGCGATGACCAAGTCGGACGGTCTAACCGGAAGGGTGGTAGGCAAGCCCGGAACGCTGCCGCCAGTGCTGCACAAGTTCGTCATGACCACGAAGCTCCTGGAGCGCGTGGTCGGGGCGGCGGTCGATCTGGCGGTCGAGAACATCAAGACGAACGAGCCGCTGATGCTGAGTGTCGGCACGGCGACCACCGTGGGAGTCGTAACCAGCGCCCGCGGGGACGAATCCGAGGTCGCGCTCAAGATCCCGGTGTGCGCCGAGAAGAACCAGCGCGTCGCCGTCTCCCGCAAGATCCAGGGCAAGTGGCGCCTGATCGGCTACGGGATAATCAAGTGAGTGCGGCATGCAGAAGGTCGTCCTCGATACGAACGCTCTCTTGATGCCGTTCGAGTTCTCGCTGAATATCGACCACGAGCTGAAGCGCCTTCTGGGGCAGTGCGAGATCTACGTCCCCGGGCCGGTGATCGGCGAATTGCGACGGTTGAAGAACAAGCACGCCAAGGCGGCGATCGCTCTCGCCCGGAAGTACCCGATCTTTGAGACGCAGCTCCAGGGCGACGACGGAGTGATCGACGCCGGAACGAAGCTCGGCGCCTTCGTTGTGACGAACGATATCATCCTTCGCGGCAAGCTGCGCAAGCGCGGCTTGAAAGTGATATTCCTGCGCTCGGGCAACCATCTGGCCTTGGACGGGGATTACTGATCAGATGAGGGGCCTCGGGGGCTTCTCCGCACCGTCGGTCTTCTTGACGCCACTCTGGGCGCGCCTCTTCTCCAATATCCGCTTCCCGACCTCGCTCGCCGCATAGACCGGTACCTTGGTCCCGGCCTGGAGCAGCGCGTGTGTCTTCGCTTCCTCTCTGGTCCATTTTGAGGCGCATCCGCTGACGATGTCGCACGTCTCGAACAACGTTCTGGCATCCTTCTGGTCGAGGCCGCTGGTATGAACTGCGAATAGCACCACGTTGGAGCCGAAGCCGTCGCGGATCGCCTTCGCGTCATCCGCCCTGGCCAGGGTCACTCCTACCCTGCGGTATCCGAGCTTGAACGCGAGCGCCGTCCCGGCGAACTGGTCTATCGTCCCCTTCTTCGGGTCGAGCACGTTCTCTCGGCCGATCGCCTCGATGATCTCTGGTATCGGGGTCGTCTCGATCATGCCGGACATCCTGCCGCCGATGCCTTGGATGAGCTCGGCGTCGTTGACCACCACGGTCCCGGCGCCGTCGCTGACGAGCACCGCGGCGTCGATCGTTCCGTCCTTGACGCACATCGCCATCAGTTCGGAGATGCCGAACGAGAGGAAGTCCTTCATGCGCAACGAACGCGCCGGGGTGCAGAATCCGAAGTCCTTGATCCTGAACTCGATGTTCTCACGGATCGCCTCGGAGGTGATCTCCTCGAGGCCGCGGTGCCTGGCGAACAGGGGGCAGAACGTCACCTCGGGCTTCCCGACGTACGTCACCTTGCCGTCCTCGATGATGACCTTCGTCCTGCCAAGCGCCTCGATCACGTGCCGGTCCTTCATGATTCTCGGCGCACATTCACACTCCTTCCATAAAAGGACTTGGTTGATTTCCCTAGGTAACTGGTATCGAGACTGGTCCCCGCATAATCTACCATCCCAACCAGCAACTACTCGCAAAGTGGTTAAATATCTCCGCGGCGTTTGTTGGAAACGAGAGCATGGAGACGCGCAAGAACGCGAGGCCAATTGAGGCGGTCCCAGAGGGCGACGACAGGCTCGTTCTGGCGCTGAGGAAGATAGCTATCCTCGGCGGCGTGCACGACTACGTTTCGATGTCCTCCCGCGAGCTCGGCGAGATCCTCCGGGTGAGCCAACAATCCGCGTCAAAGCGGATCCTGGAGATGCTCAACGAGGGCTGGATCACCAGGGACCTAGGCGCGAGAAGGCAGCGCATCAAGCTCACCGAGAAAGGGGTGGAGGAGTTGAGGAAGGAGTACTCCGAGTACCAGCACATCTTCGAGGCGCGCGACCATCTGGTCATCAACGGTCAGATCGTCACAGGCATGGGCGAGGGGCAGTACTACGTGACCCAGGAGGGCTACCAGGAGCAGTTCCTTGAGCGGCTGGGCTTCAAGCCGTACGAGGGAACACTCAACGTCCGGGTGAACGTCGCCGACCTCTACAAGCTCGACATCCTGAGGCGGAGCAGCGGGCTGCTGATCAAGGGGTTCGAGCGTAATGGCAGGACGTTCGGCGACGTCGTCTGCCACCGGGCCAAGATCCAGAACCTGGACTGCGCGGTCGTCGTGCCGAGGCGCACGCACTACGAGGATGTCATCGAGATCCTCTGCAAGTATCACTTGAGGCGCACCCTCGGTCTGAAGGACGGCGCGCCGGTCGACGTGCGCGTCTCGCTGTCCTGATTATGGGCTCTTCTTCTTCACGTGGTCGACCGCCGACTGGAATATCGCCCTTCCGTCGCCGTCCCCGTCCGGGGCGAGGCCGGAGCGCGTCCAGTCGGGGTGCTGGTAGCGATGGAACACCCTCTCCGGATGGGGCATGAGTCCCATGACGTTGCCCTCCTTGTTGCATATCCCTGCGATGCTGGATACTGAGCCGTTCGGAGTCCAAGGATAGCCGGCGTAGGCGCCGTTCGGGTCGACGTAGCGGAAGACGACCTGATCGTTCTTCTCCAGCTCCTCGACCAGCTTCATCTCCTTCTCCTGCTCGAACATCAGCTTGCCCTCGGCGTGGGCGCAGGGAACGAGGAGTACCTTGCCTTTCGGCACAGCCGAAGTGAAGATGCAGCTGCCCTTGTTCTCGTGCTTGAGCAGCGTCGGGATGCACTCGAACCTGCCTGACGAGTTCATGTACAGAGCGGCTTGCGGCTCAGCGCTCATGACGGTGCCGAAGGCGGGCAGGAAGCCCAGCTCGACGAGAATCTGGAAGCCGTTGCATATCCCCAGGATGGGACGTCCTGAGTTGACGAACTCCTTCAGCTCCGTCGATAATGAGGAGCGCATCCTCGCGGCGAAGATCGCGCCCGCGCGGACGTAGTCCCCGGCCGAGAAGCCGCCGGGCAGCACGAGGATGTCGTAGTCGCCGAGGTTGCGGCGCATCTCCTTCGGGCAGGTGTGGATGAGCTGCTTCAGGTGCACCTTCTCCGGGGCCGCGCCGACGAGGCGGAAAGCGTTCGCCGTTTCCTCCTCGCAGTTCGTGCCCTCGATCCGGAGCACACAGACCTTGACGTTCTTGGTCATCCGAGCAGCCTCCAGAGCGGTTCGGACCAAGCCTTGCGGAGCACGCCGACCTCCACATCCACAAGTACGTCCTTGTCCTCGATGACCAGCATCTTGCCGCCGACGGCCCCGATCCGGGTCGCAGGCGCCTGCATCTTCTGCAGCCATTCCTCCTCCCGGCGCTTGTCGACCTCGACCAGCCAACGGGAGTTCGATTCGGAGAAGAGCTTGACGGCGGCGGGCAGCGGGCCCATCACACTCAGGTCGACGTTCGCGCCGACGTCCCCGCCGATGCACATCTCCGAGAGGCAGACCCCGAGGCCGCCGTCGGAAACGTCGTGGCAGCTCCTGACGACGCCGCGGTCGATCATGTCGCGTACGTAGCACATGCCTTTCGAGAGCGCTCCGACGTCGCAGCCAGGTACTTCTCCTCCCTTCCCTCCGAGCGTCCGGAAGAAGGCGGAGCCGTTCATCTCGCGCTTCGTCTCTCCGACGACGTAGAGGGCGTCGCCCTCCGCCTTGAGGTCCGTCGTGACGCACCTTCTGATGTCCGGCACGATGCCGCATCCGAGGACCGTCGCAGTCGGCAGGCACGCACCACGCGATGTCTCATTGTAGAAGCTGACATTGCCGGACGGGACGGCGAGGCTCAGGCCGGACGCGACGTCGCCTATCCCCCTCACCGCCTCTCTGAACTCGCCCAGGCGCTCTGGCTTCTCTGGGTTGCCGAAGTTAAGGCAGTCGGTCAGCGAGTGCGCGATGCCCCCGACCGCGGAGATGTTCCTGCAAACCTCATCCACCGAGGTCTGACCGCCCTTGTACGGATCGAGATACGTGAACCAAGGATTGACGCCGACCGCGATCGCGAGTCCGCGCCATGAGTCCGGAAGGGGCTTGATCACCGTCGCGTCGCCCGGCCCCCTCATGCCAAGCTTGCCCTGCATCGGCTTGATGACGGTGTTGCCGCGGACCTCGTGGTCATAGAGCCGAACGACCCACTCCTTCGAGGCGATGTTCGGGTCGGCGAGGAGCTTGAGCAACGGCTCGGTGATGTCCCTCGGCAGCTCCGGCATAACCTCCTGGACGAGCTCCGGCGGCGGGACGAGGCAGGCCTGGCGGCAGTACTCCGGCCCCTTGGTGAGGAAGTCCAAGTCCATCTCGAAGACCCTCTTGCCCTGGAAGTCGAGGCGGACGATCTGCTCCTTGATCACCTTGCCGATGACGGTCGCAGGAACGTCCCAAAGGTCGAACACCTCGAGAATCGCCTTGACGCTCTTCTGCGGCGCGGCGAGCATCATCCTCTCTTGAGACTCGGACACCCAGATCTCCCAGGGAGCGAGACCGGTCTCCTTCAGCGGCACCTTGCTCAGGTCGACCTCCGCCCCGCATCCACCGGCCAGGGCGATCTCCCCGACGACGCAGGAGAGCCCTCCGCCCCCCAGGTCCTTCATGCCGTGGATCAGTTTTCGGGAGTTCACTTCAAGGCACGCGTGGATGGTCGGCTCCTTCATGATCGGGTCGCCGAGCTGCACCGCTCCCCTCGACTCCTCCTCCGATTTGGCGGTGAGCTCCGCCGATGCGAACGTGACACCATGGATTCCGTCGCGCCCCGTCCTTCCCCCGACCAGTATCAGGACATCGCCGACTCCGCCGACTGCGTTCTTGACGATGTCGGAGCGCTTGGCGATGCCGACGCAGCCCACGTTGACGATGCAGTTGCCGACGTAGCGCTCGTCGAAGTAGACGCCTCCGGCGACGCAGGGGATGCCGATCCGGTTGCCATAATCCCGGATCCCGGCGACGACGCCCCCCATCAGGTACTTGGGGCTCTTGGCCCCGGCCGGGATATCGCCTTTGTAGTCGATCGGACCGAAGAAGAGCGGGTCCACCAGGGCTATCGGCTGTGCGCCCATGCAGAGCACATCCCTGACTATGCCGCCGATCCCTGTCGCGGCGCCGCCGTACGGTTCAATCGCGGACGGATGATTGTGGCTTTCTATCCTGAGAGCGTAGGCGTGCTCCTCATCGAAGGCCATCACCCCCGCGTCGCCCTTGAGCAGGACGTCGGGATGATGGATGTTGAAGATGTGATCGCGGAGGAAGCGTTTGGACGACTTGTAACAGCAGTGCTCGCTCCACGCCTGCCCGAGCGACTGGAGCTCGACGTCGGTCGGCCTCCTCATCTTCGCGGCGAAGTACCGCTGGATGCTCTTCATCTCTTCGAGGCTCAGGTTCAGGGAGAGGGCCTTACTGATCTCTACCAGTTCCTCGTCCGTCGCCGCCAGAATATCGATATCGGATAGCTCGAATCCTTCGGGCCGCCTGGTCATCAGGGCCTGGACCGACATGCACTCACCTGACGCGGATGTTGAACTTCTGGATGACCGGGTTGGCGAGCAGCTTGCGGCACATCTCTTCCGCTTGGCGTTTGGCCTCGTCGGGACCGGTCTCGAGCTCGATCTCGAAGACCTTAACCGTCTTGACGTTCTTGACGCCCTTGAAGCCGAGGAGCTCCAGCGCCTTCTTGGTATTCTGCCCCTCAGGATCGGCCACCCCAGGCTTCAGCTCGATCCAAACCTCAGCTGTCACCACCGTCGCCACCTGACTGGAGAATCTCGCAATCGATACTTAACTGTTCGGCGGTGTCCGGTTTCGGAGTGGGCGTCGCGAGACTTTCAAACGGACACCGACCAATGTACTGATGAACATGAGAGACGGGCTTCAGAAGTGGCTCCTCCAGGGGGATCCATGGGTCAGGCTAAGGGCTCGCCTCGACCTGATGGACGAGGCTCCATCCTCGCCCCTCGTGCTCGCAGACAGGAAGGCGGTCCTGAAAGATCCCCGAATCGCCGCTTTGGTCCGTGAGGTCTCCCAGGTTCCGTGGCCGCCACTGACGAGCCACAAGAGCGCCCAGCACCCGATACACAAGCTCGGCTTCCTCGTCGACATCGGCCTCGATGGCCCAGAGCTCGGCCTAGACGAGTTCGCCGACGCGGTCATGAACGATGCCTCTGACGAAGGACCTCTTCGCGTTCACTCAATCGTCTCGCCGTCCTACGGAGGCACGGGCAAGATGCAATTGTCCTGGTCGTTGTGCGACGCGCCACTGATGTCCTGGGCGGTCGAGTCGCTGGGCTACGAAGGCAAGGTCCTAGACTCGGCCAAGGCCCATCTGCTCTCGCTCGTCAGGAGCAACGGCTGGCCCTGCACGGTCTCCGAGAACCTGCGCCCGTTCAGGGGCCCGGGAAGGAAGGATGACCCGTGCCCGTTCGCGACCCTCGCCATGCTGAAGCTGCTCTCCCTCTCCCGCGCCTCTCGGGACTCGAAGGAAGCGAGGATAGGCACGGAGGCCCTTCTGTCCCTTTGGGCGCGGAGCAAGGAGCGGCATCCGTACATGTTCTACATGGGCACGGACTTCCGCAAGTTGAAGGCGCCGCTGGTTTGGTACGACCTCCTGCATGTCGCTGACGTATTGACCCGCTTCGAGCATCTGCGCGGGGATGCGAGGCTGGTCGAGATGTGCGGGGCGATCTTCTCCAAGGTGAATCCGGATGGCTCGTTCACGCCAGAATCGATCTGGACCGCCTGGAAGGACTGGGAGTTCGGGCAGAAGAAGGAGCCGTCGCGGTGGCTGACGTATCTCGTGTTGCGACTGCAGAAGAGGATGGCGGAATAGGGTCAGATCGTTCCGGTCTTGGCGACCTCGAGAATGCCACTGATGATGAATTCCACCGCTACCGCGGCCAGCAACAGGCCCATGATCCTCGAGAAGGCCGCCGCGCCCATCCTTCCCATGCGATCGAAGATCGGGGCCGAATAGACGAGAAGCAGGTAGCTGATGGCCGCGGTGACGAGGATCGCCGCGAAGACCTCGAGCACCTCGGCGGTCACGTCGGTCGAGGTCGTTGCGTATGAGATGTAGATCATCACGGTGGTGATCGCGCCCGGACCGGCGAAGAGCGGGATGCCGAGCGGGACGATGCCGATCTCCTCCTTGGCTAGCAGGTCCTCTTCGTCCTGCTCGGTGATCTTCGTCCTGGTCCTCTGACCTTGCACCATCGAGAACGATATCGTGAACAGCAGGATGCCTCCCGCGATCTTGAACGCGGGGATGGTGATGCCATACAATGCGAAGATGTACTGGCCGAAGAGCGCGAACGCCATCAGGACGACGATGATCACGACGGTGATCTTGACGATGATCCGCTTCCTCAGGTCCTTCGGATAGCCCTCGGTCACGGCGACGAAGAACGGGATGTTGCCGATCGGGTTGACGACCGCGAACACCGCCGCAAAAGCCGTTATCGCGAACTCGAGGGTCATTGCCAGATGGCGATGACGCTTCGCGCAGTACTTATTGCTTTGCGGCCTTGGCGAGGGTCTTCCTGGCGAAGATCAGATAGCCGGTGTGGCCGAGCATCTCGAAGGAGGGCCTGACGCCGCCCTCGTGCACCTCGATGCCCCGTTGGATGTTCTCCAGCGCCTCGACCTCGACGTAGCCCTTGGCTCGGAGCGCCTTGACCGTCTCCTCGACCTGGTTCATGTTCGGGACGTACGAGCAGAGCCTTCCGCCTCCCCGCAATCTGGACCCGAGGTTGTCGAGCGCCTCCCATGGTGCTGGCAGATCCATCACAAGGCAATCGGCCGTTGGTTCGACTTCGGCTTGCCTCGCGTCGGCGACGATCAGGCGCCAGCGGTCCGCGAGCCCCGTCCGCTCGACATTCCGGCTCGCCTTCTCGGCATGGTCCCCGCGTACCTCGATCGAGATCACCTTGCCGCTCGGTCCGACCGCGAAGAGCAGCGCCGTGGTCAGCGAGCCAGAGCCGACGCCCGCCTCGATCACGGTCTCTCCGGCCCCGATTCCCAGTTTGAAAACGATGGTCGCGGCGTCCTTAGGCATGATGACCTGCGCACCCCTTTCAAGCGATTCCATCAATTCGATTGCCTTCGGCCTGAGGACGACGAATCCGCTGCCGGCGACCTCGATCCTCGTGCCTTCCCCGACGTCGAGCAACCTCGAGGAATCGAAGACCCCTAGCCCAGGCACCTTGACCATGCCCTGGCCGATTCGCAGGAAGTGCCTCTTGCCCCTGTCGTCCAGCAGGTACACCAGTTCGCCCGGAAGCATCCAGGTCCAATCCGTTGAACGGCAGAAAAGCCTTTGCAGTCCACAACCGACCCGGGGCATGCTTATCATCGCGGAGCCGCCTGTCAGTTTTCATGCCGACGCGATACGCTCACACCAATATCGTCGCCGCCGACTGGATGAAGCTGGCAGCCTTCTACGTCGATGTTTTCGATTGCGAAATGGTCCCGCCGAACCGCGACATGTCGGGCGAATGGCTTGAGATAGGGACCGGGGTCAAGAACGCTCATCTACGCGGTGCGCATCTGAAGCTTCCAGGATACGGCGAGGGCGGACCGACCATCGAGGTATTCTCATACGACGAGATGCTCGAGAGGCCTACGCCGCCGGCAGCGAATCGCAAAGGCTTTGGACATCTGGCATTCGAGGTCGATGACGTGGACGCGATTGTGCGCCAGGTCGTTCGGCACGGTGGGAAGATGCTTGGTCGAGTTTCGACTACGAAGGTCGCGGACGTCGGCACGCTCACCTTCGCCTATACCACCGATCCGGAGGGCAACATCGTTGAAGTGCTGAGATGGGACCGCGGCTAGACATGTCCGCTCAGGACGGCCGTAGTTCCTTGCCGCACTTAGGGCACTTCTCATCGTAGGTCGATATGGCCGCGCCGCAGTGCGGGCAGCGCGGAATGCCCTCAATCTGCTCGACCTTCTTCTCCTCCTTCGGGGCCTCCTTCTGCTGTGGCGCCGCCTGCTTCTCGAACTTGTACTCCGGCGCTGGGTAGTTGGCCTTTGGTGGGTACTCGTACGGGACGCCCTTGCCTCTAATCAGCAGCACATAGACGATGAGACCGATGATTGGGAGAAGGAAGACGACTACTATCCAGAGGGCGTCGACCCTCTTCAGTTTCCTCATGTCCAGGTAGACGATGGCCGCGCAGACCACGCCTACCAGCAGCCAAGCTATGACCGTCAAGAGATACAGGTCCATCCCATCACCGTGACGAAAAGGCGCATCATTTCATATAAACGTTGGGAAGCTGGCCTAGGTCTTCCTGACCTCGTTGACGTACCACTGTAGCACCTTGACGAAGCCGTCGAGCGAGCCCTCGCCGGTGAGCCATGACAATCTGACCGTCCGGATCTTGGACACATATTCCTCAGGTATGTTCAGACCCGCGGCGACATTCAGGCGGTGGAGGAGGTCGAGCCTCGACTGCTTCGATCCGAACGGTGCCTTTAGATACTGGAAGTGTAGGTCCACGTTCCCGTCGGCGCGTATCGAGAAGAACCAGTGCGCCGCCTCGCCGTGCTTGAAGTAGGGGGTGACGGTCGTCACTCCGTGGAACTCCCTCCACCAGAACCTCATTTCCTGCTCCGTCGCCCAATCGAGCATGCTTTCGGCCGCCTCGACCTCCGCCTTCGAGCGTCCGGACGCGAGCTGCTGGTAGAAGATGAACTTCATCGATCGGTCGTCGCGGCCCTCGGCGATCTCCAGACCAGGTGCTTCGCCGGCGAACGACTCCGGCGTCTTGTCCCTGACGACCCCTTTGCCTTCGGCTTTGACATCCTTCTCTTTGCGTTCGATCGCGCCGATCCTCGGGGACGTCTTCTTCTTCTTCGCTCCTTTCTCCTTGCTCAGCGCGCGGATCCTTTCCTCCAGGCGCGACATCTCTGCGTCCCGGTTCCGCCACCAGTTGCGGCTCCAGACTCGGTCCATTTCCCAGCCACGGTCCTCCAAGAATCCCTGGCGGACGACGTCTCGTTCCCTCGCCGATCTGGCCGAATGGAACGTCTCGCCGTCGCACTCGATGCCGAGGATGTAACGCGAATCGTCGCCCGGGTCGACAACAGCCAGATCGATGCGGTATCCGCTGAATCCGACCTTGGCGTCGACCCTATACCCTTTCGCCTCGAGCGCCTCCTTGACCTGGTCCTCCATCGGGCGGCCGAGGGCGGGTATCGGCGCGAGCTCCACCTTTCTTCCCGTCGTGCTCATCTTCGAGAGCAGGTCCGAGACGGTATCGTGCTTCTCCTCAGAGACGGCGTGAGCGTAGAGCAGGTACTCCTTCAGCCTCCTCGGCCCGAGATTCTTCACGTCCTCGACCGGGAGCGAAGGAGGGTCGAACGAGGCGACCATCACGACCTTCTCCCTCGCCCTCGTCACTGCGACATTGAGACGGTTCTCGCCGCCCTCCTGGCTAAGGGAACCGAACTGCACGCGGAACTTGCCTTGCCTGTCCGGGGCGTAGCCGACGGAGAAGACGATCACGTCCCTCTCGTCGCCCTGGACGTTCTCGATGTTCTTGACGAACGGTCGGTCGTCGAGATTGCGACTGCTCGAACTCGCCTCGGAGAAGAGGCGCTCGAAGTCCTTGCTCTGCAACCTCCTCTCGTCGATGACGTCCTCGATCAGGTCGCGTTGCGGCTCGTTGAAGGTGATGACGCCAATCGAGGGTAGTTTGCCCGCCTTCTCACCCTCGGCCAGGAGAGCGGATATGATGTCCACGACTTTCCTCGCCTCGGCGTCGTTCGTCCTCTCGTCCCAAGTCCCATTGACACGAACGAATTCGATCGGCGGCGCGGGGAAGCTCCGATCCACGTTCGCGGCGATCTCCAGGTTCCCGTCGTAGAAGGCGTGGTTGGAGAAATCGATAAGCTCTTGGTAGCGCGAACGGTAGTGCCAGCTCAGGTAGCGCGGGGTGAAGATGCGCATGGCCA
>JAJRAL010000088.1 GCA_028679935.1 Methanomassiliicoccales archaeon
ACCTCGTCGAGGACCGCGGCTATCGTCAGGCCAGTGTCGAAGACGTCGTCCACGATCAGCATCTTGTCCTCGGCGTTGATGTTGTCCACCACGTGCTCTATCCCCTTGATCTCGACCTTGCCAGTCGATTTCAGGCCCGCGTACGACTGCGTCTTTATCGCGGTGTGGTACGGGTCGATCCCCTTGAACCTGAAGTACTCGTGGATGGCGATTCCGGGGGGCGTCCCGCCGCGCCAGATCGCCACTATGAAATTCGGCTTGAAGCCGTCGTCCCATATCTTCTTGGCGAGGCTGAACGAATCCTCCAGAAGCGAGTTCGCCGAAATGTAGGTCATCCCTTTGGCCACGTGCTGCACCATCCGCGCATCCATGATTGCATCACGGATTTATAAACAATGGGGCCGAGGGTCAGACCTGCAGATGGCCGTCCTTGATCAGGACCTTCTCTGAGCCGTCCTTGAACTGCACGACGAACGTCGGCCTGTGGAAGAGGAAGTCCCTGTGGGTCTGGGAGTCGTTCTTGCCGTTGGTCATGTCGATGTTGCAGCCGAACGCGATGTGCGCGGTGCCCCCGGCCTTCTCGTCCTCCAGCAGGTTGCCGGTGAGCCTCGCGGCCGGGTTCAGCCCTATCCCGAGCTCGCCGATGACGCTCGCCATCGCGTCTACGGAGAGCAGCTCCTTGACGCGCTCGACCAGGCGGGTGTCGGCGCACTCGTAGCTGATGGCTTTGCCATCCTTCACCGTTATCTTGAGCGGGCTCCTCACGTTTCCGATGTCTCCTATCGAGCCATCGCAGACTATGACCCCGTTCGCGTCGGTTTCGACCGGAGCCGACCAGATCTCGCCGGCGGGCAGGTTGCCTATCATCCCCTTCGCGATGATGACGTCGGTTTCGAAGTACCTGTCGGTGATGTTGACCCTGATGTCTGTGCCAGAGGGCGCGGTTATGTGGACGAGCGTGGCGTCCTTGAACGCCTTCATGAGCTTGATGGCCTCTTTCGCGATGATGCCATAGTCCACGTTCATCGGCCCCTCTATCATCATCCCCTTGTTGATGCCCGGAGCGTGGCCGACCTTTGCTCCTTTCTTCATCTCCATCGCAGAAAGTTTGATCCTGAAGGGCGTTTCCTCGGGGAAGCCCTCGAAGGCGTTGATCGTTATCTCGAAATTGCCCCACAACGAGAGAAGTTCTATCGGTATCTCGTGGAGGGGGCGCTCCTCCTCCGGCAGCGAGTAGAGCACCGGCCTGCCGCCGAGCTGCTTGGCGCCGGACGCGAACGCCTTGCCTATGTCCGCCTTCCGCCGGTCGGTGACGACGAGGACGTTGTCGCCGTTGTTCATGTGCAGGACGTGCTGTAGGGCGTTCATAGCACCGCTGACCATCTGGTCGAAATCGTCGGCCATCTCCTCCCTGCCCTCGCTCTGTTGGTGTGATGCAGTCGAATCTATTTAAACTTAACCGGAACGGCTACGCGCCGCCGGCGATTATCCCCCGGATGCGCTCGGCGTAGATCGCCTTCATCTCGTCCATCTTCGCGGGGTCGAGCCTTCCCACGGGGGTGATCGTCTCGAAGAAGCGCCCCGGCACCTCCACCGCGGAGGGATCGAAGCCCTCTGCCAGCTTGTACGCCATCTTCTCGCGGTACACCTTCTTGCCGATCTGCTTCAGCTCGTCCTCGCTGTACTCGAGCCCGACGCTCCCGAGCATCTCCGATATCAGCTCCTCGCTGAAGACGCTCCTGGCGAAGAGGCAGGCCACCAGCGAGTTGAACATCGACCTGGACTGCTCGTCGCTTATCAGCTTGGAGACCATGTCTTCCGCCTTGAGCGGCTTCATCGCGCTCGACTGGTCGAGGGCGTATCCCCCGTTCGAGAGGTGGCTGTTCCTCGCGCCGTAGGCGTGCCCGAGGATGTTCGCGTAGCCGGTGTGGTAGCCAGCGATTTCGTTTCCGGCCAGCGCTATCGCGAAGTCCTTGCCGCCGTACTTCTGGCCGAGGAACCCGGCTCCCATGCCAGCATCCTTGTAGAACTCGTTCTCGCGCGAGGAGATGTACTTGATCGCCTTCAGGTAGTCGTCGACCTTCCCCCACCTGAGGGAGACGCCGTTCGTGTGCTGGCTGGTGATGAGCCCCTTTCCGTACGCTTCCGTGGCCCAGGAGAGGACGCAGCCCGTCGTTATGGCGTCCAGGCCGGTGCGCTCGACCTTCTCGATGAGCTTGAGCACGTCCTCCGGCGACGTCATCCCCAGCATCGTCCCGAGGGCGTAGATGAGCTCGTAGTCGTAGCTGACCTGGAGCGTCTCGTACTCGTAGCCGGAGCCGTACGGCACCCTGAGGTTCGCGATGTGGATGCAGCCGACCGGGCAGTGCGAGCAGGCGGCGTTCCTCCCGAGGAAGTCCTTTGCGAACCTCTCGCCCGAGACGTCGTGCGCGTGCTCGAAGCTCGTCTCGCGCAGGTTCCTCGTCGGCAACGCCCGCATCTCGTTCAGCGGTAGTATGTTGGCCGTGGTTCCGAGGTCGTGGTACTTCTTCATGAACGGGATGTTGACTATCAGCTCGTAGACCACGTGGTACATCTCCTGGTAGCGCCTGAGGTCCGGTATGTCCAGCTCCTTGCGCCCCGAGACGACCATCCCCTTCAGGTTCTTGCTCCCGAAGACCGCGCCGAGCCCGAGCCTGCCGAAGTGGCGGTACGTGTCCACGTTCACGTTCGCGAAGCGGACCCCGTTCTCGCCGGCAGGCCCGATCCGCACGATGCTCCGCTTGCCCACGCCCTTCTCGACCTCCCTGAGCACCCGCCCGGTAGCGAAGGTGGAGAGGCCGGAGAGCGTGCTCGCGTCCCTCACCTTGACCGCGTCGTCGCTGACCACCAGGTAGCTCGGGTACTTTGCCCTCCCGGTGATGACGATCGCGCCCAGGTCCGCCATCCGCATGGCCATCCCGAGCCTACCGCCGGCGTGGCTCTCGCCATAGTTGCCTGTCGCGGGCGACTTGAACGTGGCGACGGTTTTCGTGACGCAGGGGAAGAGCGACTCGAGCGGGCCTATCGCGAAGACGATCGGCGCCTCGGGCGCGAGCGGGTCGACCCCCCTCGGCGCGTGCTCGGACAGGAGGTGCGTGGCGACGCCCGTGCCACCCAGGTACTCCTCGAAGAGCTCGGGGCGCTCG
>JAJRAL010000204.1 GCA_028679935.1 Methanomassiliicoccales archaeon
CGGTCTCCCAGAGCCGGGCCCACGAGGCCTGGTCGAGCGACCTGGCCGAGCTGTTCACCGGCTTCTTGTTTGAAAAGTACTTGCCAGTGATCCCCGACACCTCCGGCGACGAGGCGAGGTAGATCGATGTCTCCGCCCCTCTCTTCACGTTCTTCCCGAAGAGCGCGAAGAAGGCGAAGCCGTAGCGCCAGAGCGCCGACGCCCCCGATCCGAGGTTGGTCCTCACGAAGCCGGGGTGCACTGCGTTCGCGGTGACCCCCTTCCCCTCGAGCCGTCTTGCCAGCTCGTAGGTGAACACCAGGACCATCAGCTTGGAGTCCCCGTAGGCCCTCAATCCGCCGAATCCCTTCGCAAGCTCGATATCGTCGAAGTCGAGCCTCCCAGTCGTGTGCGCGGCGGACGATAGGTTGACGATACGGGAGGGCGTGCTCCGCTCGATCAGGTCGAGCAGACGGCACGTGAGGAGGAACGGCGCGAGGAAGTTGACCTGGTACATCAGCTCGTGCCCGTCCGCGCTTATGTGTTTCTTGTTGATCATGATACCGGCGTTGTTGACGAGCACGTCGAGCCGGCTGAACCGCCGCTTGAACTCGTCGGCCATCGCTCGAACGTCGGCGAGCTTCGAATAGTCGGCGAGGATGATCTCGATCTGCGCTCCGGGAACCTTGGACCTGATCTCCGCCGCGACCGCCTCGGCCTTCTCCTTGGAGCGCCCGTGGACGACCACGACGGCGCCCTTCTGCGCCAGCGCCGTGGCCGTCTCCTTTCCCAAGCCGGAGGTCGCTCCGGTGACCAGCACGACCTTTCCGGCCATTTCCTTAGCCGCCATCGTCAAGCCTCCGAGATAGCACGCACGGCGCAATATAAAACCCTGCCATTGGCGAGAAGACGCCGAGAACGGGACGAGGTTAATATCGATGAAGCTCAAGAGCGGAGTCCGGTGTCGCGATGAAGCTCAGCGTCGACAGCCGGTACAAGCTCAACAACGGCGTGGAGATGCCCTGCCTCGGGCTGGGGACGTGGAAGACCAACCCGGGCAGGGAGACGAAGGATGCGTGCCTGACCGCCCTGAACGCGGGCTACAGGATGATCGACACCGCCGCGATGTACGGGAACGAGCGAGACGTCGGAGCGGCGGTCAGGGAGTGCGGCATCCCCCGCGATGAGATCTTCGTCACGACGAAGCTCTGGAACTCTGACCACGGCTACGATCAGGCATTGAAGGCCTTCGACCACAGCATCAAGACCCTCGACCTGGATTATGTTGATCTGTACCTGATCCATTGGCCCGGCGGCGGGAAGCGGTCGGAGACCTGGAGGGCCTTCGAGAAGATACTGAAGGAAGGCAAGTGCCGCGCCATCGGCGTCAGCAACTTCACCATCAGGCACATCCAGGAGATGGACGCATATGCGACCGTGCCTCCCGCGGTCGATCAGGTCGAGCTTCACCCCTACCTCTTTCAGAGGGATCTGATCGAGTACTGCCACGGAAGGAACATGCAGGTCGAATCGTACTCGCCGCTCACCCACGGAAACATGCTCGAAGAACCGGCGCTGCTCGGGATCGCGGAGAAGTATGGCAAACAGGTCGCGCAGGTGCTCATCCGTTGGGGGCTGCAGCACGGGCTCATCGAGATCCCGAAGGCGGCGCACCCCGACCACATACTGGCGAACCTCGACGTATTCGATTTCGAGCTCTCCGCCGAGGACATGAGATCCCTCGATGCGCTTTCGAGGGGATACCGGGTCACCTGGAACCCTGAGGAAATACCGTAGAGCATATCGCGTGAGCGCGGGAGGAGCATTCATTGTTCCCTTCCGCCATCACGAACCGTGAAGGGATGCCACTATCAGGACCTTCCCTGCAAGCGTAGTCTGTGCCTTCGGGCCTACCACGCCTGGACGCTGAGCGGGATCGAAGGGAAACCGCCATCGACGTTCTACTGCACCGAATCGATGAGCTCGAAGTGCCCTCATCGCGGTTGGGACCACGGGGAGAGCGTGACGGTGCAGCGCGAGAAGGCCGAGCTTCTGAAGGAATGCCCCGCCTGCGGCGAGCCCCACCGCACCATCGATGAACGAATGCGCTGCATCCTCGACCAGTCGATCGAAAAGGAGTTCGCGTCGAGTGGCACGGAGTGCGGCGGATCATGCGAATCGATTCTCCCGCCGGAGATCCCGCAGGAGATGTGGCCGTATGCCTGGAAGAAGATCCGCGACCGGGTCTTCGAGCGCGACGAGGGGAAGTGCCGGTCCTGTGGACGACCGCTCGAGGGCATGCCCTCGTGGTTCTTCGAGGTTCACCACGTCGTCCCAAGGTGCGAGGGCGGAAGCGACCATCCGAGGAACCTCGTCACGCTATGCTACCTCTGCCACAAGAAGTCGACAGCACACGGAGGCTCTCCGGAGCGCGAGGACCCGCGGCAACTGGCATACGGGCGATTCTGACCTCCCGCGAGACCATCTGATTCATCAGCTGCGACGCGCATCGCCCGGCACGATGACCCCCAGAACTGACTTCATCATCCGCAAGATGAGGATCGGCGATTACGAAGCGATGGTGGACCTTTGGACGGGGGCCAGACTCCCATTTCGTCCTGAAGGAAGGGACTCGAAGGAGAGCATCCGCCGCGAACTGTTGTCAGGCGAGGTGGACTTCCTTGTTGCGGAGAGCGACGGAGAGGTCATCGGTTCGATACTCTGCACCAACGATGGCAGGAAACTGTGGATTAACCGGCTGTGCGTCCTGCCTGCCTGGCAAAGGAAAGGGCTCGCCGGCGAGCTGCTCAAGGAGGCGGAGAAGAAGGCGGACTCGAAAGGGCTCACGGTGATCGCCTGCCTGATACACGAGGACAACCTGCCGTCGAGGGATTTCTTCGCCAAGAAGGGCTATATGCTCGACAGGGACGTGCTGTACTACTCGAAGCGGAAGGGCCCGCAGGTCTGAGCCTATCGCTCGCGCGGCCACTTCTTGACCTCGAGCTTCTCCACGCGGTACTCCTACTGCTTCATCTCGAGGCCATACACGTGGACCTCCGGCACCTCGGCCGGCTTCGAATAGACCTCGTCCATGAAGACTGTGAGGGGTTGTACTGGGGTCACACCCTCCGCCATTCCTCGTCGCTCCTCGTCTTTCCGTCCTGGTCCAGCCTCGCCATCTTCTCCTTCTTGTGCTGCGTTTTCGCGCTCGCGGCGGGCCAGTAGACGTCGTGTATCTCCTTCTTGTCCATCAGCCCCTGCTCCAGGTAGCCGCGCTCGTGGTCGTCTAGCATCTCCGCGAACTTCTTCATCCGGTGCAGGATCTCGTCCGCGTGCTTCCACTCCTCACTCCCCTCCTCGTAGTACAGCTTCAGCTCGGCCTCCTTGTTCATCAGGCCGACTATCTCATCCAGCTGCTTCCTCCGTTGCTCGCTCACTCCGATGGTCATGGTTTCACCTCGTGGTCCAGGTCCGGTCTCTCGTCCTCTTCCGATCCGTTCTCTTCCACCATCGCCCTCCACTTCTCGATGCCGAGGACGACGGCGTCGATGAGGGGCTCCGGCCGGTAGGCGCACCCGGGCACGAACACGTCGACCGGTATGACGCTGTCCACCCCGCGGTTGTGATTGTAACAGTCCTGGAACGGCGCCCCGGTTGAGGCGCAGTCCCCGGAGGCGATGACTAGCTTCGGCCCCGGTGTCTGGGCAATGAGATCCTTCTCGCCCTCGCGGAACGGCAGTGAAACGAGCCCGCCGACGACCGGGACGGCGATGAGCGCTAGGATGTGCACCAGGGCGAGGTCCATGCTACCTCCCTTGATACTGGTGAGCCTGTCTAATCATGTTTTGTGTGCGAGAGCAGACAGAGCGGCACCGCCTGGCAGGATTTACGCGGGTGACATCCTCATTAGGAGGCCGAGACATCGTTCATGCCAAGATCGGGAGCCGCTTCACGAGAGCGCTCGAGCGCCATCTGTCTCCGAGGCCGAAGATGCGTCCCGCCTCAACCAGCATCAGAGCCCATAGCACGAGAATATAGATGATGTGATCGTCGATGATCGGGTTGTTGGCCGGCGGCACGTTCGCCCCCCACAGCAGGAGAAGGAAGACCGTTCCGCCGTATGTCGCGAGCCGCATCGCGATGCCCAGGATCAGCGCGATGCCCAGCGCGAGCAGAGACAGCATGAAGAGCCAGTCTACGATCGCATTTCCTGCAAGCGAATGGTAGAAGCCTTCGAATATCCCGCTTGTCCCAAAGCTGAGGAATCCACTGGTCGGCGAGCCTCCGTTGATCCAGCCTTGGGAGGCCGTGGTGGAGAAGCCGAGCCCGAATAGCTTGTCGAGGAAGCTCCATAGGAATATCCAGCCTAGCAGGATTCGAAGGGACGCCCAGACATACTCGACCTTGGGCCTTGGAATACCGGTGCCGACCATCACTAGTCAGTCTCGCGTCCGAGCATCGCCTATATGATTCCTTTGATTAGAAGAGGTGGCCACCAAGAGATGCCCCCGACATCCAACCGGCACATCTCTCTGTCAGAAAGGCGTTTATACGCTTGAGTTGTTA
>JAJRAL010000012.1 GCA_028679935.1 Methanomassiliicoccales archaeon
GCGCTGGAGATGTACGAGAGGTACCCGGCCGCCATGGAAGCCCACTTCGGTGGCTCCCAGAGGGCGACTGTCGCGGCCGCAGCCACTGGTATCGCATGCGCGATGGCAACTGGCAACGCGGACGTCGGCGTCAACGGATGGTACCTGTCGATGCTGCAGCACAAGGAGCGCCTTGGCCGCCTCGGCTTCTACGGCTACGACCTGCAGGACCAGTGCGGTTCCTCGAACTCGTTCGCATACAGGAGCGACGAGGGACTGCCCTTCGAACTGCGCGGACCGAACTACCCGAACTACGCGATGAACGTCGGTCACCTGTCTGGATACGGTGGCATTGCCAGCGCTGCGCACGCCGCTCGTGGCGACGCGTTCGCTTGCAACCCGCTGATCAAGGTGGCCTTCGCGGACAAGAACCTACCGTTCGACTTCGCGAACATCACCAAGGAGTTCGGCCGGGGCGCTCTGCGCGAGTTCATGCCTGCGGGCGAGAGGACCATCATCATCCCGCCAGCGTGATCCGATGAAGGTCGGTGACTTCGCCAAGTACCGGAACACCGGGACAGTGGGGAAAGTGGTAGAGGTAGTGGACAAGGCCGATGGGACCTGGGTACTCCTAGATACCTTCGGCCTGTACTACGAGTCCTCGACACTCGACCATGCCTCGGAATCCGAATACAAGGTGAGGTCACAGGAAGAGACTTCGTTGGAGTCGCAGATGGAGCGGGTGGACCGGCTGAGGGAACAGATCGAGGAAGCGGAAAAAGTCATCGGCCGGATCTCGCCGTCCGGAACCTAAACCCTTTAATTCATTCTTCTTTATCTTTCTCTGACCAGGCGAAGCCCTGGATCAGTTGGACTGATGCCAATTTGCCACAACGATGTCCGATAGAACTCGTCACCGTCAGCAGTCGTCCCATCCGACCATTACGCTGGCGAACTTCGGGTCGTCCTTCAGGCCATGCGCCTTCCTCAGGAACATATCCGCCGGGGCCGATGGGGAGCACGAGACGACGTTCTTCGTTCCCTCGAGCGCCTCGACCTCCGGGAAGCTCACTGGAGGCATGAGGAAGCACTCCTTTGCCTTCGGCTTGCGGTCGAGGTAGACGACGAAGTCCTCGGAGAGGAACATCACATTATCCTTCGTTTTGTACTCCTCCCTCTGGTGCGCGAATATCTCCTCGCCCATGACCAGGCCGTCGTCCCCGACCAGCATCACCGTCGGCTCGGGTGGCGGGCGGAACCGCTTGTCCTTGATGATGACCACGACGTGCCGGCGGAGGAGGCACTGCTTGACGCCCTCGTTGCGGCAGGAGATGTCCAGGGTCCCTCTTACTTTCGTCTCTATCTCGATGAGCCTTCCCCGCGTCCCATTGTCTAGGGCGAACGCATGCCTCACGCCCTTGATGCCTGACACGAGGTCGAGGACCTCCTTCTCGCTCACCATGGTAACGATGCCGGAACGCGCCACGGCGTAATCTAGGTTTCCTCTGTATTGGGGTCTTGTCTAGGGACGAGGCGACAAGCACGGGCTCACCGCCCGATCTGGCTCCGCCCGAGGAAGCAATTAACTACGATGGCATCACTCCACTTCACCATGAGCCTCGAGCTTATCGCGAAGCAGCAGCCACCCGTGATCAACGCCCTCTACAAGTACAAGCACGTGGTGTTCAAGGAGGGCGCGCTCACCGTCCGAGAGAAGGAACTCATCGCCACCGCCGTCTCCTGCGTCTTGAAGTGCGACACCTGCGTCGAGACGCACGCCAAGGACGCGATCAAAGCGGGCGCGACGAAGGAAGAGCTGCGCGAGGCGATGATCGTCGCCATGTATCTTTCAGGCCCCTCGGCCGTCATCTTCTCGCCGATGATCGACGAGATGATCAAGTGACCCCGCTCACGGCTGCTTCTGGAATCTGAGGCAGACGTCCTTCTTGAGCCCGAGCCCGCTCGCCGCCTCCATCGCCTTAAGCACCGCTGCGGGCAGGACGCAGGTCGAGTGCTTCAGCGTCTTTCCCGCGACCTGGTAGACCTTGTTCTCGGAGAAGGGCATCTTCACGATCTCCATCACGCCGATGCCGTCGAGCTTCTCGGCGAACTCCCGGACGTGGACGCAGCCGCTCTCGATCTTGCACCTGACGATCCCGTCCTCCGACCAGGCCTCGACCTTCGAGGTCAGCCGACAGACGCCCGGATCCACAACGAGCACGACCTTCTCCGTATCCAGCAGAACGCCCATTCCAATGCCTCCGAAACGGTCACTTCTTGGCCCTAGCCATCAGCTCCATGACGGAGCCGCGCGTGATGTCGAAGACGCCGATGACCGCGATGGCCTCCTTGCGCTTGATGATCGGAACGACGACCACGGGTGTGCCGCGGTACTTGCCGCTGGTGGCGACCTTGCGCAGCACCTGCCCCTTCTTCAGCGCCTCCTCGAGCACGGGGCCGGTGTAGTTGGAATCGACGACCTCTCCGTCCTCGCACCTGACGCCGAGCTGATTCCTCGAGCGCATCGCGAGCGGCATTCGGCCGATGAGCTCGTGCACCGCCAAGGCCATGCACTTCAGGTCCTCCGCCTCGGTGTCCGCCGAGAGCAGGGCCGTGCCCTCCGTCCAGCATTGGGTCGACGTGTTGCCCAGCGAGAGAGCCGCGCTGACCGCTCCCTTCTCCGCCGCCTCGTACGTGAAGGCGGAGCCGATGATGACCACGTCCCCGTCGTCCAGTTCGAAGGCGTGCTTGAGCGGCGCGACCGCCTCTTGGTCGGGGAAGTCCTCGTCCCCCGGAACGACCAGCTTCGTGCCTCTCGCGATGAGCGTCGTCGCCCCGGCGGCGCCCGCCCTGACCGCTTCGTCCCTCTGCTCGCAGCCGAGCTTGACCGCCTCCGCCTGTCTCTTGACCAGGACGGCGCAATTGTGCTTCGCGAGCGTCAATCCGC
>JAJRAL010000134.1 GCA_028679935.1 Methanomassiliicoccales archaeon
CGTGAGGTTGTTGGCCGGTGTCGCTCACCATCGAGGAGCAGATCAAGGCGGTTGAGGACGAGATCTTCAAGACGCAGAAGAACAAGCATACCGAGTATCACATCGGCAAGCTGAAGGCCAAGATCGCCCGCCTCAAGGATGAGCAGGACAAGCGCAGGACGAGCTCCGGTGGGCCGGGCCGTGTCTTTGGGGTCAAGAAGTCCGGGAACGCCACTGTGGCGCTCGTTGGATTCCCGAGCGTCGGCAAGTCGACCATCCTCAACCGCCTCACCGACGCGGACAGCGAGGTCGGCGAGTGGGACTTCACCACGCTCGACGTCGTCCCCGGCGTCATGACCTACAAGTTCGCCAAGATCCAGATTCTCGACCTTCCCGGTCTGATCAAGGACGCCTCGAAGGGCAAGGGCAGGGGGCGTGAGGTCCTCTCCGTGGTCCGGGCGGCGGACCTCATCATGTTCATCATCGATGCCTACGATACCAACATCCAGATCCTCATCCGGGAGCTGGAGGCGGTGGGCATCAGGATCAACTCGCATCCCGCGGACGTGGTCATCACCAAGACGGAGAGCGGCGGGGTGCAGGTGCGCACCACAGTCAAGCTCACCAAGATGGACGAGGAGCTGGCCCGAGCGATCGTCGCTGAGTACGGCTTCATCAACGCCGACGTCATCATCCGGGAGGACGTCAACGAGGACGAGCTGATCGACGTCCTCGTGGGCAACCGCGTCTACGCGAAGGCGATGGTCGCGGTGAACAAGATCGATCTCGTCAAGGACAAGGGGTACATGCTCGGCCTCAAGCGGAAGTTCAAGGGATACGACGTCGCGTTCGTTTCCGCCGGGACGGGCCAGGGGATAGACACGCTGAGGGAGGTCGTCTACAAGAACCTCGACCTGATCCGCGTCTACCTGAAGCCACAGGGGCAGGAGGCGGACCTAGACGAGCCCCTGGTCGTAAGGAGGGGAGCGACGGTGGGGAACGTGGCCGAGACGCTGCACCGCTCCATGCGCAACGTCTTCCGCTACGCCGTCGTCTGGGGCAGGTCGGCCAAGTTCCCGGGACAGACGGTCGGTTTGGACCATGTCCTGCTGGACGGCGACGTTCTGAGCATCATCAAGAAGCGCGGCGGCTGAGGAAGAGGATATCAACAGGCACCGGCCTTCCTCTTGCCGAGAGTGCAAACATGTGCGACAAGAAGAGGGCCGTCGCGACGAGGGCGGTGCACGCCGGCGACATGCTTGACAACGAGCACGGGGCCGTCAACACCCCGATCTACCAGACCTCAACCTTCTTCTTCCCGACGGAGGACCAGAGCACCTGGGAGGGGAAGGTGCCGGAGGGCACGTACATATACAGCCGCTACGGCAACCCGACGATCGCCGCCGCGGAGAAGAAGCTCGCCTCGCTAGAGTGCGGCGAGAAGGCGATAGTCTTCTCGTCCGGCATGGCAGCCATCACTTCCACGATCCTCTCGCTCGTCGGCAAGGGCGACCAGGTCGTCACGATCGAGGATCTGTACGGAGGGACGTTCGCCTTCATGAGCCACGAGCTGCCACGCCTCGGAGTCGACGTGATGATGGTCGGCTCATCAGACCTCGAAGCCATGGAGAGGGCCATCACGCCGAGGACGAAGCTGCTCTACATCGAGACGCCGACGAACCCGCTGCTCAAGATAGTTGACATCGAGCGCGTGGCGAAGATCGGCAAGGAGCACGGTGTGCTCACGATGATCGACAGCACGTTCGCCACGCCGATCAATCAGAACCCGATCACGCTCGGCATGGACCTGGTGGCGCACTCCTGCACCAAGTACCTTAATGGCCACTCCGACCTGATCGCCGGGGCCGTCGTCGGGAGCAAGAAGGTGCTCGAGGGCGTCGATGCGAAGAGGAAGCAGTATGGCGGCGCGCTGGACCCGATTGGCGCGTATCTTCTGACGAGGGGCATGAAGACGCTCGACGTCAGGATGAGGAAACACAACGAGAACGCGATGGCGATCGCCAAGTTCCTGGAGTCGCGGAAGGATGTGACGCGCGTCTACTATCCCGGCCTCGATTCGCATCCTCAGCACTCGCTGGCCGCGAGGCAGATGCGTGGTTTCTCCGGCATGGTCTCATTCGAGGTCAGGGGAGGCAGGAAGGAAGCGGAGGAGTGGCTGCGCTCGATCAAGCTCATCAAGAGGGCGACAAGCTTGGGTGGGGTGGACTCGTTGGCAAGCATGCCCCTGAACTCCTCCCATGCCTCTCTCAGCCCGCAGGAGAGGGCGAAGGCGGGGATACGCGATTCACTCATCCGCCTGAGCGTGGGAATCGAGGACCCCGCCGACCTGATGGAGGACCTCGACCAGGCGCTGGTCAGGGCGACCTCCTCTGGCTAGAGGCAGAAATAAATAACGAGCAGGCGATTGCGCTCCAGATGATTCAGAGACCGCGTGGCACGAGGGATTTCGGCCCGAAGGAGATGGAGGCCCGCCGGGACCTCGAATCCTCCTTCCAGGACGTGGCGGAGAGGTTCGGCTTCAGGGAGATATCCACGCCGATCTTCGAGCACACCGAGCTCTTCACCCTGAAATCGGGGCCGAACATCGTCGAGGAGATGTACGCCTTCGAGGACAAGGGAGGCAGGCAGATCGCCCTCCGCCCTGAGCTCACCGCGCCGGCCATGCGCTTCTTCGTCAACGACCTCACCAACATGCCGAGGCCGTTGAAGATCTACTACTTCGGCCAGTGCTTCCGCTACGAAAGGCCCCAGAGCGGCCGCTTCAGGGAGTTCTTCCAGTTCGGGGCGGAGCTGATCGGCGCTCCGAATCCAGAATCGGACGCGGAGATCATCGGACTCGCGGCGGCGATGATCGCGAGGAGCGGGCTCGGCGAGTACCGCATCCGGGTCGGGCACATCGGCGTGCTGCGCTCGATGCTGGGGGACGCCGGTGCGCCGTCAGAGAAGGTCGCCGGGATACTCCAGAAGCTCGACAAGAAGGTCTACGACGAGGCGAGGCCGCTGATGAAGGGAGCGGGCATAGCCGAGGACCGTATCGAGGCGATAATCAAGGTCACTGAGACGACCGGGCCGGTCGCGGTCTTGGATGACTTCCCGGGAGAGGCAAGCGACTACCTGCGTTCCGTGTTCAGCATCCTTGAGGCCTATGGAGTCACCAACGTCGAGGTCGATCTCGGCGTGGTGAGGGGTCTTGACTATTACACCGGCATCGTCTTCGAGATTGACGCCCCCAAGCTCGGCGCCGAGAAGCAGGTCTGCGGCGGCGGTTCGTATTCGCTGGCCGAGCTATTCGGCGGTGAGAAGGTCTTCTCCACCGGTTTCGCCATCGGGTTCGACCGGGTGATGATCGCGCTGGAGCGGGAGGGGCGGCAGCCCCAGGAACGAGGAGTCTTCGCGTACGTCGTACCGGTCTCAGAGAGCATGAGGAGGCAGGCCCACACCATCACGGCGGAGCTGAGGAACAGCGGCATCGCCGCCGACGTCGACCTGATGCGGCGCAACCTCGGCAAGAACTTCAAGTACGCCGACTCGATCGGCGCGAAATTCGCCATCATCGTCGGGGAGAAGGAGATGGCGGACGGGTCGGTGGCGCTGAGGGACCTGAAGAGCGGAGAGCAGACGTTGGTCAAGCGCGCTGAGCTCGTCGATGCGCTGCAGAGAAAGGAGTCTGGTGTCCGCGGCCGATGTGGTGGGGAAAACTAGGGATCAACTGGCTCAGGAGGAGAGTTGAGCCACCGACCTCGGACACCAACGAACCAATCTCCCGCTCCCACTATATAGACCTTGACCGAGGATTCTTCGCGTAGTCGGTGCCGAATGCGATGAATTCACGTCTTCCGCAGGCTGCGTGCGAAGGCCATCGTATCCAGCTCTTCATTGACCAATGAGTCGGCTAGGGAGGTCATCGGATTGTCCCTCGGCCGGAAAACCACCTTTGCCGACTTGAAGCGGGCAAGCAGCGTCCTCGCTTCTTCATACAATGGCCGGAGTCTCTCCGACTTGACGGAGTAGCGGCCCTCGATCTGACGGACGACCAGCTCGCTGTCCATGACGACCTCGACCTCGTCGGCGCCCATCTCGAGCGCCGTCTTCAGGCCAGCGGCCAGTCCGTTGTACTCGGCCTCGTTGTTCGTCCCCTCGCCGATGAACTTCGCCGACTTCCTGAGGACCTTGCCTTCCTCCGACACGATGACGAACGCGAAGGCCGATGGCCCGGGATTCCCGCGCGAGCCGCCGTCCGTGAACACCAGGAGCTTCATCCAGTTGGCGAATGGTCGTGGACGTAATAAAACAGACGCGCCTCGCGGACTCTAGGCCATCCGGACGAACCGGTTGTCCTCGTAGACCATGACGACCTTCGGGGTGATCGGGACGTCGGTGTACTCGAAGGCCATTATGATGACCTTGTCCCCCTTCCTGACGAGTTTTGCCGCGCTGCCGTTGACGCAGACGATGCCGCTCTTGGCCTTGGCCGGGACCGCGTAAGTCTCGAACCTGGCTCCATTCTCGACATCCGCCACCAGGACCTTCTCCCCGGGCCAGATGTCCGCCCTATGGAGCAGATCCTCATCTATCGTGATGCTCCCCACGTATTCGGGATTGGCGTCGGTGATCGTCGCACGGTGAATCTTGGAGCGAAGCAAGCAGCGCATGACGGACCCTCTCATCAAGGCCGGGCTCAAGAATCTTTCCCTATTTGCCGGGGCAACGAGACGACAGATGACGAATCCGAGTCGTCCTTCCTCAGGATGTTCCAAGAATTGGATGGATGCACCATCCAACGATGGATGGCTAATCCCGCTCCTTCGCTTCGCTTGGAAGTCTGGCCGAATTTCGAAGGGTACATAAACACCGTTGATGATTTGCCGTTCCGCCGGGTCGAGGGCGACGAAGGCCCTATGGCCCATTCGTTGGGGGATCCGAAATGGTCAACAAGATTGTCACGGCGCTGGTCGTTCTCGTAATCGTGGCAGCAGGCGGACTTGGGGCGCTGATATTGCTCAATCCAACTCCAGAGGACAGGTCGATCAGCCTGTCGATCATCCATCCCACAGACGGCTCGACCATATCTGGCACGGTGCACGTCGCCGCCAACATCACCTCCAAGTCGCAAGTGGAGTACGCCAGCCTGAGCCTCGACGGACAGCTTGTCGGCAATCTCACGGTCGCCCCGTATAACTGGACCCTCGAGACAGTCGACGTCCAGGAAGGACAGCACATCCTCAATCTGTCTGCGGCAAACGGCGCGGGCACAAAGGGCAACACCCAGATCACGGTCACCATCAACAACGGCGGGACGACGGTCGGCATCCTATCGCCGACGAACTCCTCGCACGTGAACGGGACCACGGCGGTCACCGCTCAGGTAGTCAGTCCAAGGAACATCCGCTACGTGAGCTTCTCACTGGATGGCGTCGAGATGGCCAATCTCACCTCCTCCCCTTACTCACTCCAGTGGAACACGAGTGCGGAGGCCAACGGCGATCACGCCCTTGCCGTCAGAGCCGTCGACATCCTGAACATGACCGGGACGGCTGCGGTGGGGGTCGTGGTCGACAACCCGTTCACCTACGTCGATGTGAACGGTGCCGTCGTCTCATTCCCTAGGATACCCCAGCGTATCGTCACCCTGGGCAACTCGTTCACCGAGGTCGTCTTCGCCGTTGGGGCGGGAGGGCAGTTGGTCGGAAGGGATACCAAGAGCACCTATCCGGCGGACGCTCTCTCCGTGACCGACGTGGGCGGCACCTACGGAGGCACGATCAACAAGGAGAAGATCGTCTCGACGAACCCAGACGTGATATTCGTGTGGGGATACGCCGTCTCGGCGCAGGCGATCATCGATCTCAGGGACAGTGGGTACAAGGTCGTCGGCCTCTACCCGAAGAGCATCGCCACCGTCCTGAAGGAGATAACCGACATCGGGAACATCACAGGGCACCCTGGTGAGGCGAAGGCAATAGTCGGCGACATGTCGCAGCGCATCGACGCGGCGAGGGCGAAGGTGCCGGACGTGCCGATATCGGAGAGGCCGAGGGTCTACTTCGAGCTACGCAATGGCTATACGATCAACAACAACACGATGAGCAGCGAGATTCTCACCACCGCGGGTGGCGTGAACATCTACGGGAACGCCTCGCAATCCAACCCCCTGCCGAACAGCGAGTACACCGTGAGCCGGATGCCGCAGGTGATCGTGGTGGAGAACCAGAGCGCCGCCACCAACGCCGACATCGCGGGGCGCCCCGGCTGGAGCGTGATCCCGGCGGTGCAGGACGGCAAGATCTACCGCATCAACGGCGAGTGGATGACCGCTTCGCCAAGGCTCGTGAACGCCATCGAACAAATGGTCGAATGGTTTTATCCGAGCTAACGCGGTGAGGTGATAGGGGCCGTCCGAATGTCGATCTACCGGGTTGGGTACCGCGAGGATGACTGCCAGGCGACCCTGTACAACCACGGCTGCAACTGGAATTGCGGCATCTGCTCCTATAAGCTCAGGGAGGGATTCGCGCCATCGCGGACCCTGTCCACCAAGGAGGTCCTCTCGGAGCTGACGTCCTTCCATATCGACAAGCTCCTGATCCTCGGAGGGGAGCCGATGACCTGCCCCGACCTCGATGTCATCGTGGCGAAGGTGAAGGAGAGAAGAGCGATCATCAGGATCGCGCACTCCAACGCCTCCATCCTCCCGCCCCAGGGCGTCGATGAGATAGGCATCAGCCTGAGGGCCTTCAGCCGGAGGAAGCACCAGCAGCTGACCGGAACGACGAACACGAAGGTGCTCGGCAACATCTATGCCATCCACGACCGCGGCCTACGGATGGAGGTAAGCACGATCCTCATCCCTCAGATCGTTGGCGCGGATGAGATCGCCAAGGTCGCCGCGTTCCTCGCCGACGTGGATCCGGCGATCCCGTTCCACATCTCATCCTACCTTCCCGTCCCGGGCATCTCGTGGCGCAGGCCGACGCGCGAGGAGATGGCCGAGGCGGTGCTCGTCGCGAGGGAGCATCTCAAGACTGTGAGCTGGTCGTCCCTGAGCGTGAACGATTACCTCGCCTCCAGCTCCAGGGATACGATGCAGCATCGGGACGGTGTTTTCTGATTGACGACGGACATCGAGAAGCTTCATCGTGACAAGTTGGCCCTCTGGACCCTGGTCCTGGTCCTCCTGGCGGCCGGCCTGTTCGTCGCGATGATCTTCTCGATATGCATCGGCGCGGTCAACATCCCGGCCGTCAAGGTGCTGGAGATCATCACCGGGCTCTACAACGGCCCTCAGGATTCAGACTACATGATCGTGGTGAACATCCGCCTGCCTAGGGTCCTCTTGGCGGCGGTGGTGGGCGCAGGGCTCTCGATCGCGGGCGTCGCGATGCAGGGCGTGTTCCGCAACCCGATGGCCTCGCCGTCGGTGCTTGGCATATCATCCGGGGCGGCGTTCGGCGCTTCCCTCGCCATAGTGCTGGGGTTCAGCTTCGTCGGCGGGGCCTGGGCGATCCCGGCGATGGCGTTCGTGTTCTGCATCGCCACGATGTTCCTCGTCTACGGCATCTCGCGAACCGGCGGTATCGTCCCGGTCGAGACGCTGCTGTTGGCGGGCATCGCGGTGGGGGCTCTGTTCTCCGCCCTCGTCTCCTTCATGCAGTTCATCGCCGGGGAGCAACTCAGTTCGGTCATCTTCTGGCTGATGGGTGGGCTCTCCTCCGCGACCTGGGGACAGCTCGTGCTCGTCACCCCGCTGATCGCGATAGGATCTTTCGCCATCGCATGGTACGCGAGGGACCTCAACCTGATGACGATCGGAGAGGAGCACGCCTCGAGCCTCGGGGTCGATACGCAGAAGGTGATCCTCAGGCTGACGGTCGCCACCTCGCTGGTCGTCGCGGCGGCGGTTTCGGTATCCGGAGTGATCGGCTTCGTCGGACTGATCATCCCGCACATCATTCGGATGATGGTGGGGCCGGACCACAGGATGCTCGTGCCCGCCTCGATACTGGCGGGTGCCGCGTTCCTGGTGTTGACCGATACCTTCTCTAGGACGATACTCGCGCCGTCCGAGCTCCCGGTCGGCATCGTGACCGCTGTCCTAGGAGCGCCGTTCTTCCTCTATCTCCTGCGTCGGCGCAAGCACATGATGGGGTGGTAGCACGAGGCTTGCAGTCCAGGGCGTCGAGTTCGGGTACAAGAGCGTGCCCGTCCTGGAGGACGTGGGCTTCAGCGCCGAGGCGGGAGAGGTGGTCGGCGTCCTCGGCCCGAACGGCTCCGGCAAGACGACGCTCCTGAAGTGCATGAACAAGGCCCTCAAGCCGAGGGCCGGCTCGGTCCTGGTGGACGACCGCGATATCTCGGTCTTGCCAAGGAAGGAGATCGCCAGGGAGATGGGCGTGGTGCCGCAGAACAGCGGCGTCAACTTCCCCTTCACCGCGCTCGAGATCGTGATGATGGGGCGCGGCCCGAACCTCAGACGGTTCGAGATGGAGGGCGACGAGGACATCAAGATCGTCAAGAGGGCGATGATAGCGACGGACGTGATCGAGCTCGCCGCGAGGCCGATGACGGAGCTCAGCGGTGGCGAGAGGCAGAGGGTGATCATCGCCCGGGCCCTCGCCCAGACGCCAAAGATCCTCCTGCTCGACGAGCCGACGCTTCACTTGGACGTCAACCATCAGCTTGAGATACTAGACATGGTCCGGCACTTGGCGAAGAAGGACAACCTCACCGTGGTGATGGTCTCGCACGACCTGAACATGGCCGCCAGGTACTGTGACAAGATTCTCCTCCTCCACGAGGGCAAGGTCATCGCCGCGGGAACGATCCCGGAAGTGCTGACGAGCGAGAACATGGAGAAGGTGTTCAAGGTCAAGGCGGTCGCGGCGTACGACGAGAGGGTCGGCGCGTACGGTGTGACGATCCTCGGCTTCATCCCGAGGAACATGAACGGCGGGGCAGGGAGCGATTAATATCGGGCACATCGTTCCATTGGTGTCATGACATCAACGGTCAGGTTAGACACCAGGATCTGCTCGCACGAGACCACCGTCCGGGCGAAGGACAAGGGCGACGGCACCGTCGACATCGAGATCGAGAGCGATTGTTCATCGGTCCAGACGTACGCGGGGATGCTCAAGTCGGCGGACACCCAAGACCTCACCGAATGGAGCGGGTCGAAGGTGCTGGAGATGGCGGAGAAGGCCGGGCTGACCACCACCTGCCTCGTCCCGACCGCGGTGTTCAACTGCTGCTGGGTCGAGCTCGGCATGATATCGAAGACCCTGGCGAAGGACAAGAGCCCACTGTGCATCCACTTCGTCGACTGAGCGCCAGGTCTAACATACTTATACCCACCCGCCTTTAACGGGACTTCATGAGCGGAGGGCGCACTGCGCTCCTTTGGAACGACGACTTCATGAAGTATTCGTTCGGCGAGGGGCATCCCTTCCAGCCGGTGCGGTACAGGATGACCGTCGACCTCCTGGAGCGGATGGGCGTGCTGAGAGGCGACGCGGTCAAGATCGTCGCGAAGTCCGCCACCGTCAACGACTTGGAGCTCGTGCACGACCCGCACCACGTGGACTTCGTCAGGGCGATGACGGAAAGGGGCGAGGGCATGCTCGATCGAGGCGATACCCCTGCGACGAAGGAGCTGTTCGAGGGCAGCCTGGCAGCGGTCGGCGCCACCATCCGTGGGATGGAGGGGATCATGAGCGGGGAGCTCGTTCACGCCTTCAACATGGCGGGGGGACTGCACCACGCCGCCCCGGACCACTCCGCCGGTTTCTGCGTCTTCAACGACATGGCCGTCGCGGTCCGTCGCCTGCAGCGGGACCACAAGCTGAAGCGCATCGCGATCATCGACATCGATGGACATCACGGCGACGGGACACAGGCGACGTTCTACGCTGAGAAGGTGCTGACAATCTCGCTGCACCGCCACGGCCGGACGATCTACCCGGGGACGGGCAGAATCGAGGAGGTCGGGGAGAAGGAAGGACGCGGATACTCGCTTAACGTCCCGCTGCCCTGCGCCACCGGCGACAAGACGTACATGGACGCGTACCGCCGCGTCGTCGTCCCGGCCCTAGAGGAGTACAAACCGGAGTTCATTATCCACCAGTTTGGCGTGGATGGGCACTACAAGGACCCGCTCGTCGGCCTCGGCCTGACCACCCATGCCTACCAGGAGATATCAGAGGTGACGCATGACCTCGCCCACCGCCTCTGTGATGGCAAATACCTCGTCGTCGGGGGAGGGGGCTACAACCTCGACGTGGTGCCGCGCTGCTGGTCGATCATGTTCTGCGTCCTGTCGGGCAGCTACCCCAAGGACATGGCCGTGTTCGAGGCGCTGCACGACCGGAAGGCGCCGCCGGAGCCAAACGACGTGCCGGAGATCGTGAGGGAGACGGTTGACAGACTGGTCTACGATGCCCTGCCGCTGATTCGCGGGAGCTGAGGAAGGGGCCACGAAACGACCGCGTCGCGCGGCGAAGTGAGGTGAGAAGCGGGTGGCGCCCCGGTCGGGATTCGGACCCGAGTCCCAAGCTCGACAGGCTTGGATGATAGGCCGCTACACTACCGGGGCAGCCTTTCTCCAGAATA
>JAJRAL010000144.1 GCA_028679935.1 Methanomassiliicoccales archaeon
ATATCCTCCTCTTTCTCTCTGGCCATGACCTCCCCCGACTCTTTGCGGAAGAGGCCGTACTCATTGAGCTTCAACCCACTGTCGATCGCCATCTGGCGCAGGCTGATGTTGTGGTCCTTTGAACCGGTGAAGTACTGGAGCGCAGCGCCGTACTCTACTTCCTTGACCACGCGCATGTCGACCTGCACGCCTCCCTGCAGGCGGACGGTGACCTTCTTCTCCCCTTTGACCACGACCTCCGAGACGTCCGGGTGTGAGGTGAAGATGTCCATCGCCCAGCGCGGTTCGTCCGTGCCAAGGAGGATGTCTATGTCGCCAATCGTCTCCTTCATCCGGCGCAGGCTGCCGGCTACGCTGACCTTGTCGGTGTTCGCCTTCTTCTTCAGGTACTCGACGATCGCCTCCGCGGTCGGGTAGGCGTAGCCCAGGAGCATCCTTCCGCTCCGCCTCTCGAGCAGCTCGATGCCGTGGAGGACCCCCTCCTCCGACTTCTCCCCGAATCCCTTCAGCTCGCGGATGCGGTGATCCTGGGCCGCCGTCTTCAGGTCCTGGACATTGGTGACCTTGAGCTCCTTGTAGAGGCGCACCGCCGTCTTCGGGCCGATATCCGGCACGCTCATCACCTGCAGCAGGCCGGCCGGGTACTGCTCCTTGAGCTCGTTCAGGTACGCGAGCTGTCCCGTATCCAGTATCTCCTCGATCTTCTTCTCTATCGCCTCGCCGACGCCGGGTATCTCACGGAGCTTGCCCTGTTTTCGAACCTCGACGATGTCCTCCGACAGCGACTCGATGCTCCTCGCCGCCTTGCGGTAGGCGTTCGGCTTGAAGGCGACGCCCTCTAGATCGAGGATGTCTGCTATCTGATAGAAGATGTTCGCGACCTCGGCGTTCCTCATCTGGAAGAGAATGCGACTGCCCGACGATAAATATCTTGCAGCGGAATCGGAGTCCGTCCAGCGCCTCGATGGCTAGGCAGGGGAACGGCCCTCTGTGCATGCTCGGCGCTACCACGGACCAGCCCTCCGCAACCGACTAATACGGGCAGAATCGAATGCAATCCAAGGTGTGTGCTAGAATGGTCGCTCCCAATCCATACGAGACGGCGAAGCAACAGGTCGACCGGGTCGGCAAGATGATCGGCCTGAGCCAAGATGTCATCGAACTGCTGAAGGTGCCCAGGCGTGAGCTCGGCGTCGCCTTTCCGATCAAGATGGATGACGGCAGCATGAGGATTTTCAAGGGCTACCGCGTGCAGCATAACTTCGCCCGTGGCCCGCTCAAGGGCGGCGTGCGCTTCCATCCGAACGTGACGCTCGACGAGGTGCGCGCGTTGTCCATGTGGATGACCTGGAAGTGTGCTGTGGTGGGCATCCCGTTCGGCGGGGCGAAGGGAGGGGTCATCTGCAACCCGAAGGTGCTGAGCCGCGGCGAGCTGGAAAGGATTACCAGGCGGTACACGAACGAGATCGCGATCATCATCGGCCCCACGGTGGATATCCCCGCACCGGACGTCTACACCGACGCGCAGACGATGGCCTGGATGATGGATACGTATAGCATGGGCGTCGGTCACTCCGTGCCTGGGGTCGTCACCGGCAAGCCAATAGAGATCGGAGGCTCGAAGGGAAGGGAGGAGGCGACGTCGAGGGGTGTGATGTACGTCGCTCAGGAAGCGGCCAAGGCCCAAGGTCTGGAGCTCAAGGGCGCGAGCGTAGCGGTGCAGGGCTACGGAAACGTGGGTTGGAACGCGGCGCGACTCCTGCATCAGGAGGCTGGCTGCAAGATCATCGCGGTGTCCGATTCGACCGGAGGCATACACAGCGAGAAGGGCTTCGACCCGGTGGCGGTCTACGAGCACAAGAAGAAGACCGGGAGCGTGAAGAGCTTCGCCGGGACGGTCAACATAACGAACGAGCAGCTGCTGGAGCTGAAGTGCGATGTGCTCGTGCCGGCGGCGCTGGAGAACGTGATCACGGCGGAGAACGCGCCGAACGTCAAGGCGAAGATCGTGGTGGAGGGTGCGAACGGCCCGACGACGCCTGAGGCGGACACGATCCTCTTCAAGAACGGGATCATGCTCGTACCGGACATCCTTGCGAACGCGGGAGGCGTCACGGTCAGCTACTTCGAGTGGGTGCAGGACCTTCAGTTCTTTTTCTGGACGACGGAGCAGATCAGAGAGCGGCTGAAGGAGATCATGACGTCCTCGTTCAAGCGCGTGCACGACCTGTCGCAGGCGAAGAAGACCGATCTGCGCACGGCGGCGTACATGCTCGCGTTGAGCGAAGTGGCGAGGGCGTTCGAGCTGAGGGGGATCTACCCGTAGTCGTCGTCGATTCGCCGAGAGATCCTTCGCCGAGATGCCAGCGGACACGGTCTCTCCGAGGCCAGCGACCGCGACTAACCATTAAATACGGTCAGCTAGGATAGTTCGTCGGCTATTCGCAGGAAGCAACGCAGATGGGCGACGACAACACAGTCTTCGTCGGCACGAAGCCGACAATGA
>JAJRAL010000212.1 GCA_028679935.1 Methanomassiliicoccales archaeon
GGTGCTGGTGACTCCGGTTCAAATCCGGACAGACCCACTTCCTGTTTTTCTATGCGGGATCCCGGATCGTCGCCTGACGGAGCTGTCCAGGACTAGCTCGCCCCCGCTCTTCCCACTTCCCTGATGTAGAGGCGGAGCGCCCTGTTGCTTGACCTCCACTCGTGCTTGATTCTGACGGCGGGAAGCTCTCCCTGCTTCGCTCTCAGGGCCAGATACTTTGCCGAATATGCCCCTCCCCTCTCCAACTCGGCGAGCGATCTGAGCTCGTCCTCCGACGTTCCCACCTGAGAGAGAAAGGTCAGGAGCGAGCCTGCCATCAAGATCTCCACGAGTGCCGTCATGGAATCCAGGCCATCGCGGTTGCCTTCTTGAAGAGCGCTCAGGTATCGGTCTCGGTCGATCGGCAGAACGTTGATTGGCGGCCAGTTGTGTCTCAGGAAGTGAAGGTTCAACAGCAGCCTTCCCACCCGTCCATTGCCGTTGCTGAATGGATGGATCATCTCGAACTCGAGATGCATCCAAGACCCGAGAGTGAATGGATCCTCTCCCTCCAGATCCCTCCGATTGTACTCCGCGAGCAGCTCCTCCAGTCTTGGGACGATCTTCTCCGGCCTCGGAGGAGTGAACCCAGCTCCTTGAATGGTGACACTGGTCCGTCGCCACTGACCCGCGTCCACCATCACTCCCTTGAACACATCCTCATGAAGTTCTTGGATGGTGACGAGGTCGATCGCCCGCCCCCTCCGAGCTACCAGGTTTCGGAACGCCCTCTCGTGTTGTACCGTCTCTAGTATATCCGACATGGATCTCTTGACCCCTTTCGAACTGAGGAGCACTGCCTCCACCTCCGCCTGGGTCAGAGTGTTCCCCTCTATCGCGTTCGTGCCATAGGTGTTCAGGGAGCTCGCCCCTATCCATACCGCCTCCGGAAGAGTATCGAATGACGTTCGACCAAGCAACTCACTTCTGAGATTCTCTAATATGGTTTTACGCATCTATTATCATGAAAGCATACATACTATATAAATGAATATGGAATAATCAATGCTGCGCCCTAGATAGACAATGAATCGTTAGTGGTCGGTTCTCGAAGGCAATCTGCTGTAAACCGATTCTCGCATCCGCGATTGCCACGACGTTCCTTCTTGCCGTGGCTGGAATGAAGCCAGGATGTGACCGAGGGCATGCGCCGCTCGAATTGGCTGCCTTTCCAACTTGGGCCAGTGTTTGGAAATACCAGTATATCGATACGAGAGGAACATCATCCGTTGTGCATTCCGGGGGAGATTGCTGCGGGACGGACTCTTAGAGTTCTGATGGTGGACGACGAGCCTATGCTTCTAGAGGCATTCAAGCAGTTCCTGGAGCTCGATCCGAGCATCTCCGTTGACACGACGCTGTCAGCCTCGGAGGCTCTTGAGCTGATTACGGTCCGTCAACACGACATCATCGTCTCAGACTATCAGATGCCGGACATGGACGGCATTCAGCTCCTGAAGGAGATACGTTCGAAAGGCAGCGAGGTCCCATTCATCCTCTTCACGGGCAAGGGCAGGGAAGAGGTGGCAAGAGAGGCCCTGAACTCGGGTGCCGATTTCTATCTGCAGAAGGGTGGGGATTTCAGGGGCCAGTTCGCCGAGTTGGTGAACATGATGAATCAGGCGGTGCTGCGCCGTCGGTCGGACCAGGCCCTTCGCGAGAGCGAAGAACGGTATCACAGGCTGTTCGACAATATCGGGATCGGCGTGGCGGTGTATGAGGCGACGGAGGACGGCCGGGATTTCATCATCAGGGACTTCAACCGCGGCGCGCAGAACATCGAGAAGGTGAAGAAGGAGGACGTCGTCGGACGGAAGGTGACGGAGGTCTTCCCAGGCATTCGTGAGATGGATCTCCTGGATGTGTTCAGAAGGGTCTATCAGACCGGCAATCCGGAATCGCATCCCCTCTCCCTGTACCGCGATGATAGGATTGTGGGCTATAGGGAGAACCATGTCTACCGGCTGCCCTCGGGCGAGGTCGTCGCCGTGTACGAGGATGCGACCGTCCGGAAGGAAGCGGAAGCGCGGATTGAGCACCTCGCTTCCTTCCCCTTGCTCAATCCAGACCCGGTGCTCGAACTCAATAGCGGAGGCGAGATCACATATGCGAACGCGTCCGCCTACAGGATGATACGAGAATTGGGCCACGATGTGGATGACCCATCGCTGCTTCTTCCCGAGGACATAGAGGAGGTCATCAGGGAGCTCAAGGCGTCCGGAGCAGAACGCGCGATCCGCGAGGTCGAGATCGAAGGACGCGTGATCCAGGCCATCATCCTGAACGTGGTGGGGGCGGACCTGGTCAGAGTGTACGAGACCGACGTCACCGAACGCAAGCGAATGGAGAAGGTGCTCCGCGAAAGCGAATCCCGGTACGAACAGCTGGCCGAACACGTCGGCATCGTCACCTGGGAGGTCGACGCGGCCGGCCTCTACACCTACGTCAGCCGTGTGTCCGAGACCGTCTGGGGGTACCGCCCAGACGAGCTAGTGGGCAAGAAGCATTTCTACGATCTGACCCCAGAGACCGAACGCGAGTCGCTCAAGACGGCGGCCCTTGGGGTGTTCGAGGCCAAGGAGCGTTTCATCGGTCTGGAGAACTCCATCGCGACCAAAGAGGGTCGCATCATCACGGTCAGCACGAATGGCTTCCCCCTATTGAATGAGGACGGTACCCTGCGAGGCTACCAGGGAACCGACACCGACATCACCGAAAGTAGGAAGGCCGAAGATGCACTGAAGGAGAGCGAGAAAAGGTATCGCTTGCTGGTGGACAGTGCCGCCGAAGCCATCCTAGTGGTGCAAGACGGAGTGATCCGGCTGGCCAACCCAATGACCTTTTTGATCGCTGGTTTTCCGGAGCAGGAGATACTGTCAAAGCCTTTCCTGATATTCATCCACCCAGATGACCGCGCCATGGTGGCGGAGCGCCATCGCATGCGAATGAGGGGCGAAGCCGTCCCGCCACGCTACACCTTCCGGCTTCTAACCAAGGATGGGATCACCAAATGGGTCGAGATCAGCGCGGTTGCGCTCGAGTGGGAAGGCCGTCCCGCTACCCTGAACTTCCTGACGGACATCACGGAACGCAAAATGGCAGAGCTGGCTCTCCGGGAGAGCGAGCGCAAGTACCGGCTTCTGGCCGAGAACGTCAATGATGTGATCTGGATAATGGACACTGCAACGCTGAGGTTCACATATGTCAGCCCAAGTGTCGAGAAGCTAAGCGGATTCACCGTTGAAGAAACGCTGCACCAGACCCTGAAGGATCTTCTCGCTCCTGACTCCTACAAAGAGATTGAGGAAAGCCTTCCCGAATGGATAGGGCAATTCCTTCATGGGAGCGAGGCAGGCAAGGCTCGAAGACTCCTCGTACGCCAGCGCCGAAGGGACGGCACCTGGATTCATGTAGAGGTTGTTGCGACGCTTCTGCAGGGCAGCGCGGACGAACCCATCGGAATCCTTGGCATGACGCGCGACGTCACCGACAGGGTGAGCGCCGAGCGGGCTCTGCAGGAGGTCAACAAGAAGCTGAACCTCCTTTCGAACATAAGCCGGCATGACATAAGGAACCAGTTGACTGCGCTCACGGGCAACCTCGCCCTATTGCAGAGGCATCATACGACACTCCGCTCCGACGAACGCTACCTACGAGCCGTAGACGCCGCGAGGCGGATCTCATCGATGATCGACTTCACCCAGGAGTACGAGGAGATTGGCGTGCGGACACCACTCTGGCAGGACCTCCGGGGACTGGTTGAGGCCGGTGCCGCGGATGTTGCACTGGGCTCGGTCAAACTCATGAATGATCTTCCGGCCGGCATCGAGATATTCGCCGATCCGCTGGCCTCGAAGGCGTTCCACAATCTAGTGGACAATGCGATCAGACACGGGGGCACGACCACCCGTATCCGCTTCTATTCCGAGATGAGGGATGGTCACCACGTGGTTATCTGCGAGGACGACGGCGTCGGTGTCCCAGCTGATCTGAAGGAGAGGATCTTCACGTACTCCGCCGCAAAGACCCACGGGCTCTTCCTTTCTCAAGAGGTCCTTTCCATCACCGGTGTCACTATCGCAGAGGTGGGCGAGCCAGGGAAAGGAGCGAGGTTCTTAATGGATATCCCTCCGGAAGGCCTGAGATCGACGCGTGGATGAGCTCGCCCTGGCATCCTGGAACAGTTGATCTTCTGGCGACCTTTGGCTGGCGAGGATTTCCGGATGGAAACGCCATCTGCTCCGCCTTATTGATTCGTCATTTCTACCCGTGCATCAACACGTGATTGATAGACTTCGAGCTGACCAAAGGCTCGAATCGCTTTCAACCATGAGGACGGTGCGTCGGCGTCTACTTCTTCTCGTCCTTCTTCTTGAACCCGCTGGCCAGACCCTTGCCCAGCCCCTTGACGGCATTCACGCCTTTGCCGACAGCTTCCCCCGTGACCTCGCCAGCCTTCTCCGCTGTGCCCTTCTTCTTCTCTTCCTCTGCCATTTCGATTGCCGTGGATAATACGTGCAGTTTTCGTATTTATCAGTTGGTCGCTGGGGTCGGAACGGCGCAGGAATCGATACTGTTGGACGACCTTCGGCGTCCGTCAACAATCCATCAAATCAGGCGAAAACGTCCCCGTCGGACTCCAGTGGAACAACGATCTCAATGCGCCCTCGTGAGCTCTTCCATCATCACATAGCCGGTTCGATGGCAGCCTTCTACTTGTCAAACCCTCGGATGCGAGCAGCGCGTCCTCTGGCGTTCTCTAGGGATTGACGCATCTCGAACTCCGACTGTACATAATAGCGCAATAATGATTAAATATGTTCATCATATTCCAGAAATGCGATGCAGAGCCAAGACAGACGATTCAGCCTCACCGCGATACAAGTCCAAGAGCCTCCCTTCGAACTCTACCGGCGCCTCTCGGGCGAGTTTGATCGGTCCTTCATGCTCGAGAGCGCGGTCGGCGATCAACGCACAGTGGCCTACTCATTCTTGGGTTTCGGCCCCGAGATGGAGTACACCTGCACGGACGGCGTTGTCGACGGGGGTGAGGGACACGATGATCTGAGAGATAGGCCCCTCGAGTTCCTGAGAGCGGTGATCCGCGACA
>JAJRAL010000217.1 GCA_028679935.1 Methanomassiliicoccales archaeon
GTCGAGGACGTAGCGGGAGGATGCCTCAAGGAATGGAAGCCTCGTCGGTATCAGGCAGCCCGCGAAGAGGAGGTACTCACTCAAGCCTCAACCTCCCGAGCCGGGTGCGCGAGACGATACGCTTCGTGTCCTCGAGCGCCTCGTCCGAGACAGCAAGGTCCGGTAGATCCAGCTCCTTCCTCATCTTCCTCGTCATGCCGGTATTGGGGAAGGAAAGGGCGGTGGACTTGAACTGCTTCGCCTCGTCCCTGAAGTACGAAGGGAGGTTGCCGCCGCGAGAGGCCGTCTCCCTCAGAGAGGCGATCACGGTGGCCGGATCTACACCCAACTGGCATCGCTCCGAGCAGGAGTGGCACATGGTGCACATCCATATTTGGTCGTCTGTCGCCGGATCGAGCGTCCCAAGTGCAGCTCTCTCCATCGTGTCTCTGGTCCTAATCCCGCCGTGTCTGCCGCTGGGGCAGACCGCGGTGCACTGCCCGCACTGATGGCAACGCCAGACCTCGAGCTCAGCCAGCGCCTCGGTGACGGCCAGGCCGGGCTCGTCGTAGACTACGGACTTTCTCACTGGCGCGCCAATCACCCCTTGCGCTTATCTCACTTTCCACGACACCTTCGAAGGCATCCTGCATAAGGTCAAATCCTTCCTCGGACGTAGCAGGCGGTATGGCCGATTGGATCGAATCCGAGAAGTGCCAGTTCTGCGGCAAGCAGGCCAAGCAGTACGCCTTCGCCGCCTTCGTCTGCGAGAGCGAGGAGTGCGTCGACAAGGCGAGGGAGGAACGGGGAGGGCCGGGCGGGCACATCAAGGCCAAGATGCAGGAGCAGGCCCTGGTCAAGTTCGAGGAAGAGGCGAAGAAGAAGAGCAAGAAGTGACAGGCCTCTTTCGCCCTCACCAACTAACCGACGAGGAGTAAGGCTTACGCCTCAACCATCTTATAGTGTGGCGTGAAGGAAAAGCATCTCAGGGCCTACGCATTCCTTATTCTTGTCGCATTGTCAATGGTCACGGTCGTTCTCGTCTATTTCGGTGGATATGTGGGCCTGGACGTCGGCTTTATCATCTCCGGCCTACTGGCACTCCTCGCATCTTCCATCGTATCTGTCCCGTTCGAGCTGGGTGCAGGCACGCCGACCAATCTGTACGACCTCGGCATGGCCTTGAGGCTGAGGGGCGCTCGGGTGATCGAGACCGGCGACGGCATCAGAATCCCGGTCGGGGCGCTGTACTCGGTCGAGGTGTTCTCCGTAAAGCGGGGAACGGGAGTGGAGACGAGGTACAAGATAGGCTGGACCTCGACGGGGCTGTTCCTGATGATCCTCCTGCTGGTTACCGTCGTGGGCAATCTTGTCACCGTCGTGATCTCCATCTACGCGCTGCTCAAGGTGCAAGCTTCCTTCGACGGAGTGATGCAGAAGGCCGGAGAGAGGGAGATATCTAGGCGGGTTGAGCGGAGGGACGACATCGGCCATATGCTCATTTTCTCTCTCGCTGAGGCGAACCGGATCGCCTGGGATGTCCGGACGGTCCGCCATTCAAGATACCAGGACGTCATCCTCCTGTCGGTCTTCTTCATCGGATTGGTCGGCAGCCTCGTGCTCTACATCATCTTCTCGGGGCTCGGCGGTGCGGGACCCCATTACGGCCCACTGGAGCTTGTTTCGGCAATCTCCATCTCAGTCGGGCTGACGATAGTAGCGTGCCTCCTGGCGAGATGGAAGATGAGCCCCAACATCAAGAAGGCGGATTCGTGGGTCATGAGGCTGGAGATGGCCATGGCCAGGGAGGAGGCCGGGATATCGGCCGACGGAGAGAGCACGGTGGGTCTTCTCATCGAGGTCGGAGCGGTACTCCCGGAATGGCTACAGGTCAGGGAGAGAGGGCAGCTCGACAACAACGCGGTGATGTGGATAGTCGCATTCTTCCTTATCTGGCCCGCGGCATATGGATTCGCCAACGGCATCAGTCTGCTCCTCACCAACTCCGGAGATTCCAGGTTCGGACTGCTCATGATTGCGGTCAGCCTCGCGCTGACGTTCGCGGCGTACCTAATCTATCGCTACCTGCTCAAGCAGGAACGGGTCAAGAGCAATCAAATCAGACGGGAATGGGAGTGGAGGCAGCAGTATCTCACGAGACGGCTGGAAGAGCTGATCGAGGGGATGTGAGCCGTGAGCCAACCGCCCTCCATGGACCGGCCAGACATCTACGTGCTATCCCGATTGCTGGAGCGCCTGTGGAGGGAGAACGGGCCGATGCTCAAGACCCGGCTCCAGGTGGCATGCAATGTCAACTACGACCTGTTGACGAGGTACCTCGATTGGATGTCGGCGAAGGGCTTCGTCACCTACGAGTCGGCGGACGGGCACGACCTCGTCTGCCTCACTCCCGCCGGCAAGGAGGCGTACATGAAGATCCTTCAGGTTGTCGGCGAGGTTCTAGCCGTCCCGGCTTTCAATGGCAGGAACCCTACCTGAGGTGGTCGGCCGCTCTGACGTAGACGTCCTCGAGCTTCATCCGGTCCTTCGGCAGGAGGGGGACCTTCTCCGTGATGGCGCATGTCAGATGAATGAGACACTTCGGGCAGGCGGTCACAAGGCTCGACGCGCCGGTTGCGGCGGCTTCCCTGAGCCGCTCGAACTGCCATGACCTCGTCTCGGAACCGCACTGAGTGAACGCCGAAACCCCGCAGCACGGTCCAAGCTCCCTCGTTCTCGACATCTCGGTGACGGTGGCGGTCCGACCGAGGATCGTTCTCGGCGCATCATAGACCCCTTCGTGACGTCCGAGGCGGCACGGATCGTGGTACGTAACGACCTGCTTCCCGTTCTCGAATTCGAGGCGACCTGAGTCAACCTCCTCGGCGAGCAGCTCTGCGAGGGAGATCACCTCGAAGCCCAAGGGGCCGGCGACCTTCGGATACAGCTGCTTCAGCGTTGTCAGGCATTCGGGGCAGAAGGTGACGATTCGCGACACCTTGGCTCGGTCCAGCATTTCCAGGTTCAGGCGCTCGAGCTTGGCGAAGAGCTCGTCCTCGCCGTACCAGTAGGCGTCGTGACCGCAGCATCTCTCGTTGGCAAGGACCTTTGGCCTGATGCCGATCGAGTTGAGCAGTTTGACCGCGGCCCGCGGTATCGAGAGCAGGTCGAGGTTCAGATATCTGAAGGCGACGTCGAGGTAGGGCGTGCAGCCGACGAAGAGGAGCGTGTCCGGATCCTCGCTCGTCCTCGTCTCGGAGGTCAGCCATGCATTCTTCTTCGGCTCCAGGGCGGGAATCGAATTGAGGCGCATTATCGCATGCGGCATCGCCCCGTGGTTCCTCTGCGGCGGCATGGTCTTTGCGAGCTGAGGCCTGAGGGTGCGGACGTACTCGTGGAACGCAACCCCATTTTGGCAGACCTGGGTGCACATGCCGCAGTTCATGCATTGCCAGATACCCTCATCCTCTGGAGGCTTCCCTTGGAGGAGAGTCTTCTCGACCACGTTCCGCGGAGAGAAGTCTCTCATCCGCGAGACCGGGCAGGCGTAGGTGCAGCGACCGCACTCGATGCACTTCTCCTCGCCGAAGCGTGAGGCATCACTTGCCAGAGCGGTCACCCCCCAGAGGGCCCAGCTTGTTGATCTTGCTCGTGAACTCGTCAACTGTGCTCGCGAAGAGGTCACCCTCGGCGGCGGAGATCCAGCGCAGGAGGAGCCTCTCGGGTTCGATGCCGGCGAGCGTGATCAGCTCCCTCGCCTGGGCGACCTGCTTCTCCGCACCGATATTGCCGATGCGGTAGTGGCAATCGCCGATGTGGCAGCCGAGGACCATGACGCCGTCGAAGCCTGACTCGAACGCATGGAGGATGATGCCGGGTGAGACGCGCCCCGTGCACATGACCCTGACGACGCGGAAATCGGGACTGAACTGCCTTCGGTTCACGCCAGCCAGGTCGGCGCCGGCGTAGGCGCACCAGTTGCAGCAGAATGCGACGATTCTAGGCGTCCAGTCCTTGTCCATCTTCCCTACCTTTCTGAGCGGCTCTCCACCAACCTCGGTGAGGGCAGAAGAAGCTTTCCTTTCTGATTTCGTGGTTCATCCAGAACGGTGTCTGAGGATGCCGAAGTAGTGGTTCAGGAAGGCGGACGTTGCCCCGCTCAAGGAGACGAACATGGCATTGGCCTCGATCTCGTTGCTTGGATCTGTCCGTACGGCCCTCATCGCATCGAGCGCGTGCCCGAGCTGCGCTGTCACCTCGCCCGGGACCCCGGCGTCGCTCCGCTCGAGCAGGGGCAATCTCTTCCACATCGCGTCGATGAATAGCCCCGCCTTCTCGGCCTCCCAGACCTTCGCTCCGATTGTCCATTCCCTGCCCTGCAGTCCCGAGAGGGCGACCCTGGCGTTCGAGAGCGCTCTCTTCGCCGCAAGGGGCGGTTCTACCAGAGCCAGCTCTCTTCCGAATCCCTGACCTTCTCCATGCGGCAGAAGGCCGAGCATCCAAGCATTGGCCAGCGGGTAATCCGGATGCTCGGCGTGGGGACCGAACAGGAGGAGCTTTCCCTTTCCGAGTGCCACAGAGAGGGCGGCGGTCTTGCCCGAGATGGCCCTGTCGACCAGATTCTGCGAGCCAATCCTTTCCGTGCCTTCCTCCAATTGGGCGTATTTCGCTAGCGTAATCTCGCTCGGCAAGTCGTGCCAGCAAGGACCGCCGAACATAGGAGCGACGATATTGCCGTTCGGAATGCTCAGTCGGACCGGACCCCTCACCGGTTGGAAGACCTCCCTCTCACCGCACCTGAACACATATCTGCGCGGAAAGGACCCGAGCCCTTCGGGCGAGGCGATGTTCGAGATCGGCGCGTCGATGACGTGGAATGCCCTCGAGGGCGAATGGCTCGACCGAAGGGGGAGGTACGCGCCCGCGCAGAGACCGACGTACGTGCCGCCCTCTTTCACGGACCGGAGCAATGAGAGGAAACCCTCATCCCCGATCGCTCTTGACATCCTCCCGACGTCCCCGCCGGAGATGACCATCACGTCGGCGATGCTGGAGTCCTCGTTTCGGAAGTCTCCGAACCGCATGTCGAGGACGCCAAGGCGCTCCATCGAATCGGCCAGCCAGAGCCAGGAATGAGAAGCTCCCTCACCGGTGTATACGAAGATGCTCGGTTTCCTGTGCTCGCTCCCGATCACGTCGTCCGAATCATACTCATCGCAGTAATACCTTGCACTCTTCGGACGCCCGGGACGAAGGATTAAGACCTCGGCGGCATTGGTGGTGTGCGTGCGCATTGCTGGCTTCTCGAAGACATCGCTCCTCGACTGGGACGGCAACGTCTCCGCGGTCATCTACCTTCCGGGCTGCAACTTCCGCTGCCCGATCTGCCACAATCGAGAGCTCGTCCTCGAGCCGGAGAAGCTGGACGAGGTGCCTTGGAAGGATATCGAGGAATTCATCTCCGAGAACAAAGA
>JAJRAL010000218.1 GCA_028679935.1 Methanomassiliicoccales archaeon
CCTGCTGATCCTGGTCGGGCATTGAAGCAGACCCGATTCGGCATTGAGCGATATAACTGTTCTCAGACGGCTGGCGCAAAGGCGGAACGGCTTCCCGACCGAACATATATTGTACGGACGGCTCAAGTCTCAGAACGTGAGACGATGATCGGAACTCTGAAGGGAGAACTGTTGGAATCGGTGCTCGAGACGCTGCCGGTCGAATTCTCGGTCCTCGACGAGAGCGACAAGGTCGTCGCCTGGAACCGCCACGAGAGCAGGGTGTTCAAGAGGCCGAGCGCGGTGCTCGGTCTGGACGTCAGGAACTGCCATCCGAAGAAGTCGCTGGACAAGGTCGAGGCGATAATCGGCGAGATGCGCCAGGGGAAGAGGGAGTCGGCTCGCTTTTGGATCGACATGCACGGCGACAGGGAGACGAGGAAGGTGATGATCGAGTATCGCGCGCTCCGAGGCAAGGATGGCAGGTACCTCGGTTGCCTGGAGGCGACACAGGACGTCACCGAGATCCAGGGGTTGAAGGGCGAGAAGCGATTGCTCGATTGAGAGCTCTAGCTCTTCGTAGAGAATGGAAAAGGATAGGAAAGAAGGCGTTTAGTGGACGAAGTCGATCCCTTCGCCTCCGGCCGTCGCCGCCCCGAGCTTCGAGGATTTCACGCCTAGGCGGGCCGCGACGTCATCAGACATCGAGTCGAGCATGTACTTGCTCTTCGCACCGGTGAAGATTACCAGGACCTGGACCTTGCCTTCGTTCTGCGGCTCGATGGAGCATCCCCAGATTATTCTTGCGCGGGGATCGATGTTCTTTCCCACGATCTCCGCCGCCCTTTGGGCTTCGTCGACCGTCATGTCCGGACCGCCGACCACCCTTACGAGAGCGCCCTTCGACTGCTTGACCGAGATGTCGCCGAGCAACGGGGACGTGAGCGCCTCCTGCACCGCATCCTTGACGCGGTCATCGGCCGTGTCCTTGTCCGCCTCGCCGATCCCCACGAACGCGACGCCACCCTCGTTCATGATGGTGAGGATGTCCGCGTAGTCCAGGTTGACCAGACCGGGCTTGGTGATGATCTCGGTCAGACCCTTGATGGTCTGCATCAGGACCTCGTCCGCGATCTTGAACGCCGCCTGGACCGGGAGCTTCGGGACCATCTCCAGGAGCTTGTCGTTCGGCACCACTATTGTCGTGTCGGTGACCCGGCGCAACTTGTCTAGTCCGTCGAGCGCGTTCTCCATGCGCACCGTTCCCTCGGACTTGAACGGAAGCGTCACGACGCCGATCGTCAGTGCCCTCAACTGCATCTTCGAGATGCTGGCGACGAAGTGCGCTGAACCGGTGCCCGTCCCTCCGCCCATTCCCGCGGTCACGAAGACGATGTTCCCGCCCTCGAGGAACTTGCGGATGTCGAGCTCGTTCTCCCTCGCGGCCTGCTCGCCGACCTCCGGTATGGCTCCCGCCCCCAGTCCCCTGGTGGCGACCCTGCCGATCAGTATCTTCGTCGGCGCATTTATCGTCAGCAGGTGCTTGGCGTCGGTGTTGATGCCGCAGAGCTGCGCGCTGCCGACCCCTGCCTCGACGCAGCGGTTGATGGTATTGCAGCCGCCTCCACCGCAGCCGACGATCTTGATGCTGACCTCGAGCTGCGCCGCTATCTTCTCTATCTCCTTGTCGGTGGCCGAAAGGCCGCCGTCCTCTGAGGTCATCGTTACCTCTGGCTTGCCCTTGGCGCTCTCTAGCGCCATCTTTACCAATGAGTTTGGCATGAGTGCATCCCTGTATGACATCTGTCTGACGAGAATAAATAACTTCTGGCCTTACTAACCAAGCCTTGGAGCACGGATTCCTGGACGCGCTGTCGTGCGCAACGGTTATCCTCCGGAGGCTCGAATGGCTTCGACGATGAGGGCGATCCGAAGGCTGTGGATCGTGGCCGTGATCGTGGCTGTCCTGGTGACCGCGGCGGCCCTCGCCAGCTTCACCCTCGTCAACAACGAGTCGATCACCCCGAACAACGATTTCTTCGTCGTTTCCATCAGCCCCCCGCCGCCGATTGACATCGAAACCTGGACCCTGAGAATCGACGGAATGGTGCAGAACGACGTCACCCTGAACTACAGCGAGCTGACCTCCCTGCCGAATGTGACCGAGGCGGCCAGCCTGAGGTGCGTCACGGGACCCAGCGGAAGGGCCTACTGGACCGGCGTCCCGATTTCGTACGTTCTCGATCTCATCGCTCCGCTCCCCGGCTCCAAGGAGATGGTCTTCTACTGCACCGACGGCTACTCGACGAGCCTGACCCTAGGCGAGCTGAACCGGTCGGACATAATGCTGGCCTGGGGCATGAACGGCGTCACCCTGCCCGCACTTCAGGGCTATCCGGTGCGCCTCGTGATACCCGAGGACTGGGGGTACAAGTGGGCGAAGTTCATCGATCACATCGAGATCGTCAACTACGACTACGTCGGCTACTGGGAGAGCCGGGGATGGGCCGACAACGCGACGATCTCCCCGGGCTCGGACTGGTACTACCACGCCTTCGCCCTCTCAATCGCCGCCGTATTCGGCACCTTCTCTGCCTACTCCGGCGTCGTGATCTCACGCGAGGCCAAGCTCGGGAGGCTCCCGCCGGAGAGATTCGGAAGGAGCTTCCATCGCTCGGTCAGCGCACTCTTCTACGCTATCCTCTTCATAGCGTTCATCTTCTGGGCTCTGCGGACCGAGGACCTGAGGGGCGCGGTCTTCTTCACCTTCCACGGGAGGATGGCCTTGCTCACCGTTCTGGTGGGGATCGTAGGAGCCGCCTCGGGAATCGTGATGCTGGTCAGGCCGAATCGTCTCAAATGGCTGCACTGGACGGCGAACATGACATGCTACGTCCTGCTGCTCATCACCATAGCGCTCGGCGTCGTCCTGGCGATCTGACCCTCCGGCCGGCTGGAACCCCGGTCCCATCCCGGCGTCCACAGCTTTGATATGCGCGGGTCTGAATCCCGGCGAGGACAGAATGAGGGCGATATTCCCGCACGTCCCGAGGACGGCCAAGTGGCTCATCTACCTGACGATTCCCATCGCTCTGAGCTACGGCTATCTCCTGACGGTGATCGCGGCCTACCTGCCAGAGATCGGGATGTCGGGGGAGCAGGTCGGGGCGATCCTCGGAGCGACCGGGATATCGGTCGTGATCGTGGCGGTGCCCCTCGGCATAATGTCGGACCGGATCGGCAGGAAGAAGGTGCTGCTCTTCGGCCTCCTGCTCATCATACCGATGACCCTTGTCTATGGGCTGACCACCGACTTCACCGCGCTCTTCATCGCCGCCCTGGTGGGAGGCGTCGGCGAGGGGGCGTTCATGGCCTCCTGGAACGCGCTCATCGCGGACATGACGACGAC
>JAJRAL010000096.1 GCA_028679935.1 Methanomassiliicoccales archaeon
ATGTGGTGCAAGAAGGGCGAGCTCGAGAAGATCACCGGAAAGGGAATGCCGCCCATGACGGACCTGATCGACAAATACAAGAAGCTCGGGGGAAAGCTGTACCTCTGCGAGCTCGCGCTTGAGGCCAGGGACATCAAGCGGGAAGACGTCAGGACCGACACCGAGATCATCGGCGCGACCGAGTTCATGACGAAGGCGAGCGACTGCACCGTCACCTTCTCGTTCTGACGAAACGGGTGAGCACACGACCGTCTACACGCTCGACACGCTTGGGAAGAAATGCCCCCAGCCGATACTGGAGGTCGTGATCAAGTCCAGGGAGCTCAAGCCAGGGGACGTACTGGAGGTCCTTTCGGACTGCCACTCATTCCCGCGTGACGTGAAGGCGTGGGCCGAGAAGACGAAGAGAGTGTTGCTGTTCTGCAATGACGAGGGAGGAAAGTTCCGAGCACAGATCCAGTTCTGATGAGACCCACCGTCAAGGAAGGCTGGGGCCCAGTGGACTGGGCGACCGCCGCCCCATCGTGAGATACCCATGGCAATGTATGAACCGAGAATAGTGGGATTCCTCTGCAACTGGTGCTCGTACGCCGGTGCGGACCAGGCCGGAGCGAGCCGGCTCCGCGTGCCCGCGTCATTCACCCCGATCAGAGTGATGTGCTCCAGCCGGCTCGATCCCGTGCTCGTCCTGACGGCTTTCCTGCGCGGTGCGGACGGGGTGCTCATCGCTGGCTGCCATCCAGGCGACTGCCATTACGACACGGGCAACTTCTACACCAGGAGAAGGCAGGCGCTGCTCAAGGACATCGTCGGCGAGCTGAAGCTCGAAGAGGAACGCCTGCAGCTCCACTGGGTCTCCGCATCCGAAGGCAAACGCTTCGCCGAGGTGGTGAACGAGTTCGACAGGAGACTGAGGGAGCTCGGACCAAGCCCGCTGAGGATGAAGGTGAGCGTGTGAGCGGGGGGCCGGAAGTGTTGGTCATCGGGGCGGGCGTGGCGGGAATGGAGGCGAGCCTCCTCCTCTCCAGGGCCGGCGCCAAGGTGCATCTCGTCGAACGCACCTCCTACACCGGCGGCACGGCCGTCCTGTTCGAACAGGTCTATCCGGACCTGGAGTGCGCCACCTGCATGCTCTCGCCCCGCCAACAGGACCTGCTCCAGGACGGGAACGTCGAGCTGCTGACGCTTTCCCTCGTGGAGAAGGTCGTCCCCGAGGGGGACGGTTTCGTGGCCACGGTGCGGAAGAAGGCGAGATACGTCGACCCGGCGGCGTGTATCGGCTGTGGCGCCTGCTACGAACCGTGCCCGGTCAGCGCTCCCAACGAGGCCGAGCAGGGGTTGTCCGCGAGAAAGGCGATATTCGTACCGTTCGCCGGGGCCCTCCCCAACGTACCGATGATCGACCGGGACCTGTGCCTCCGCTTCCACGGCAAGGAATGCCAGGCCTGCAAGGAGGCTTGCGTCTTCGAAGCGATCAACTTCGACCAGCAGGACGTGAGCGTCGAGCTGCATGTCGACTCGATCATCGTCGCGACGGGGTCGCAGGTGGTGGATCTGGGGCCTCTCGTCCGCTACGGGCTCGGGAGCGTGCCTGAGGTCTATCACGCCCTCCAGTTCGAGCGACTGTTCGCCCAGAACGGTCCGTCCTCCGGCAACATAGTGATGCGCAGCGGCAAGCCGCCGCGCTCGGTTGCGCTCCTGCACTGCGCCGGGCGCGCCGAGAAGGGCTATTGCTCAGGTGTCTGCTGCATGTACCTCCTCAAGTTCAATCAGTACCTCCGGGCGAAGATGCCCGATGTCGAGATTCACGAGTTCTACGTCGACATGACGATCCCCGGCCAGGACGCGCAGCGCTTCTACAAGAGAATGATCGCTGGCGGCACCGACCTTATCCGCACGAACGATGCGCGCGTCGAGGAACGCGACGGCAGGCCGTGCGTCCTCTTCACCGATACCACAGGCAACGAGAAGGCGTTGGGCGTCGACATGGTCGTTCTCGCACCGGCGCTCGAGCCCCGCGGCGACAGTGCAGCGATGGCCGAGGTCCTGGGGCTGTCGGCGGGAATGAAGGGCTATCCGATCGCCGACGACGCGAGCCTAGAGTCCTCGCGCCCCGGCATCTTCGTCGTCGGGGGAGCCCAGGGGCCAAAGGGGGTCGGCGAGTCGGTGGCCGACGCCCACGCGGCGGTCGCTGAGATCCTGAGGAGACACCAGGGAGGCGACCGGAAATGAACAGAATAGGGGTCTTCGTCTGTGCCTGCGGCACCAATGTCTCCGAGAAGGTGGACATTTCCCAGGTCATCGCGGCACTGTCCAAGGTCAAGGACGTCGTCGTCGCCGAGCAGTACCGTCTGCTATGCTCCCAGGAAGGAAGGTCCTACCTGGAGGAGCGCATCAAGCAGGAGAAGCTGACCCACGTGGTCGTGGCGGCCTGCTCCCCGCGCGAGCACCTGCAGACGTTCATGGCCGTCACCGAAAAGGCCGGGCTGAATCCCTACATGATGCAGTTGGTGAACATCCGGGAGCAGTGCGCCTGGAACACCGAGAGGCCGGAGGAGGCGACGGAGAAGGCGATCCGGATGATCAAGGGCGCGGTGGGCCGTGTGCGGTTCCATTCCCCCCTGAAGGCGAGGGAGATGAGCGTCGATCCCGACGTCCTCGTGCTCGGCGGCGGCATCGCCGGGATCGAGGCCTGCCTGACGCTGGCCTCTCAGGGAAGGAAGGTCTATCTGGTGGAGCGTGAGCCGCAGCTCGGCGGCGTCATGCGCTTCCTGTCGCGCACCTACCCCGACATGATGGACCCGCTTCCTGGGATTCAAGAGAAGATCGATCTCCTAAGAGCAAGCCCGCGCATCGAGATACTGACCGAACACGAGGTCGAGAGGGTCCTTGGATACCTAGGGCACTTCGAGGTGTCCGTCCATTCGAGGAAGGACGGCGGAACGGCGAGAGTGCTCAACGTAGGTTCGGTAGTGATCGCCACCGGTGCGCAGCTCTTCGATCCCAACCGGATGAGGGCTTACGACCGCCGCGGAATGACGGACGTCCTCACGCCGTTGGAGTTCGAGAGCATGTGCCGGAGCGGGAAGATCGAGCTCAAAGACGGGAAGCGCCCGCGTTCGGTGGCGATAGTCCATTGCGTCGGCCGCGAGGTGAAGGGATACTGCTCCGGCATCTGTTGCATGTACGGGCTGAAGTTCTCGCGGTACCTGAAGGAGCAGCTTCCCGAGGTCGATGTCACGCACCTCTACTGGGACCTGAACATCCCAGGGAAAGGGCAACAGGAGTTCTTCGAGGAGAACCTCAGAAGCGGGATCCACATGGTCCGCGCAGCGGGGGTTCGACTGCAAGCGTCCAAGGAAGGGACGATGGTCAGTTATCTGGAGGAGACCGGCAACGAGAGGACCTTCCGCCCGGACATGGTCATCCTGCTGACCGCGATGGAGCCGCCCGCGGGCACCGAGACGTTGGCGAAGGCCGTCGCCGCCGATCTCGACGACGAGGGCTTCTTCGCCAGACAGAATCCCAGACTCACCCCGACAAGCACCTCGATGAGCGGTGTGTACGCCGTCGGCACCGCCCAGGGGCCGAACGACGCTGCGGGCTGCGCCGTACAAGCGAGAGCGGCCGCGGGTCAGATACTCGCCTCCTTGGTGCCCGGTCGGAAGATCGAGATCGAGTCCAAGACCTCGAGCATCGCCGAATCGCTCTGCCAAGGGTGCGGCTCTTGCGTCAAGGTGTGCCCGTTCGGTGCCATCACCATGGACGAACGGCGAAAGGTAGCGATCGTCAACGAGGCAATCTGCCGCGGCTGCGGCAACTGCGCCGCCGCCTGCCCATCTGGCGCAGCGGTGGTCAAGCACTTCACCTACGACCAGATCTATCAGGAAATCGAGGAGGCGATCAGGTGATCGGGAAGCCTGTGAGGAAGAGCGCGTCGTTCCATTTCAACGGGGACGCCTCATCTACGCTAAGGGAGGTGCTGCGCGAGGGCATGATAGGCGGCATCTTCGATGCCGTCCTCGTCCCGGTGCCGGTGCCCGGGGGCGACGGCTACGCGCACATCCTCATCAAGGACCGTAGGCTGCTCGAACGCGCCGTCCCTCTCCCACCGATCATCCCCAAGGCTTCCGGGAAGGCGGTCGTCAGCCTCACCAGGCGAGGCAAGGGCGATCTCAAGGTCGCGATCGTGCTCCGGCCTTGCGAGATGCGGGGAGCGGTGGAGCTGATCAAGCTCGGACAGATCGAGCCGACGAACCTAACGTTCATCACCATGGACTGTCCCGGCGCGCTTCCGCTTCAAGACTTCGCAGGGGACCATGAAGGGCAGAAGAGGCGGTTCGCCGAGACGGAATCGTTCGACGACGATCGGCACGTGCGACCGATCTGCCGGATCTGCGTGAACATGAGCCTGGGCGCTGCGGACCTGCATCTCGGCCTCAAGGCGAGGACCGCCAACGCCGTCCCGCTGATCTCGCAGAGCGAGAAAGGGCAAAGACTACTGGATGCGATCGGCTCGACGAGTCGGGAACTGTCTGATTGGGACAGGAAGGTCGATAAGGCCGCTTCCCGTCGGGTCAAGCAACGCGGGGAATGGCACGAATCCTTCGCTCCGAAGGTGCAGGGCACCGACAACCTGCTGAACGCGCTCTCGACCTGCATCAACTGCCACAATTGCATGAGGGCCTGCCCGGTGTGCTACTGTCGCCTGTGCTACTTCGACTCGGAGCATCTCCGTCACGAGCCCAGCGACTACCTCGCTCAGGCGAGGCGCAAGGGGGGCTTGAGGTTCCCTCCAGACATGATGCTCTTCCATCTCGGCAGGATGAACCACATCGGGCTGACCTGCGTATCGTGCGGCATGTGCGAGGATGCCTGCCCCGCCGGAATCCCGATCGCTCAGATGTTCAGCCTCGTCTCGGAACGGGCGCAGAGGACGTTCGATTATTCACCAGGCCGGGACGCCTCCGATCCATTGCCATTGATGGTCTACCGGGAGCAGGAACTGGAGGAGGAGAAGGAATGAGCTTCGCGGTCCGTTCCCCCGATGCGCCGGAAGAGGGGCTGAAGCGGCTTCTCGTTTCGCTGCTGGAAAGCGGACGGGTCTCTGGCGTCTTCGCCCTGGCCAAGGTCGAGAGAGGGAAGCTCGCCTACGTACTCATGACCGACCCGGGGAGCATCAAGGAGAGCGCCCCTCTGCACCCGCTGATGCCGGTGAACCTGGGCCAGGTGCTGAACCGCTTCACCATGATGGGCCCTTCGCCCGAACCGATAGCGGTTGTCATCCGGCCCTGCGAGCTGCGCGCCTTCGTGGAGACGGTCAAGCGGCGCATGAGCCGCCTGGACAACCTGTTCTTCATCAGCTACACCTGCGGAGGCGTCTTTACGCTAAAGTCGTCGCTGGAGAGCGACATCGATGGTCGCATGCCCGGATACTGGAAGTCGGTCGAAGAGAACGACATCCACCCGGAGCTGCGCACGACCTGCCAGTCCTGCGTCGAGTTCGCCCCGTACACAGCCGACGTGACACTGCGTATCGCCGACGGGGCCGGGAGCTTCGAGGCGATCGCCGAGACTGAACGCGGCAAGCGGCTGATATCAGGCCTCGGATTCGAGGAGGCGGATGGGGCCCTCGAACGAATTCGTCTCGAGAAGCTGCTGGCGAAGAGGACCGCGCGGCGCGAGGAGGCGTTCGGCCAAGAGGCGGCCAAACCGGGACTCGACGGTCTGATCGCACAGTTCGGGAAGTGCGTCGGCTGTCATGCCTGTCGGCAGGCGTGCCCATTATGCTACTGCAATCTGTGCACCTTCGAGTCGAACATCTTCGAGAAGAGGCCGGATGACCACAAGAGGGAGCTTGCCGAGAAAGGCGGCACGAGGCTTCCCCCTGACACCGTGTTCTTCCA
>JAJRAL010000153.1 GCA_028679935.1 Methanomassiliicoccales archaeon
CCTTGATGACATGGAGCAGGCCCAAAGTTCATCTTGGACCAGCTGAGATGCTCAAACGGTGACAGGATGAATGATTCCGAGGCGCAGGCGCTCGTCGAACGTCGTCGGATCGAGGACGTGGTCACGAGACTGTTCGTATTCACTGACCGTCTGGATTGGGAAAATGTCCTAGACAAATGCTTCGACGCGGAGGTCCTCTTCGACATGAGCTCGCTGAACGGAGAGGGGGCGAGGAAGGTCTCCGCCAAGGAGATCACCGACGGTTGGGAGGTAGGGCTGCGGCCACTCAAGGCCGTGCACCACCAGATGGGCAATCTCCTCGTGACCTTGTCGGGCGTTCACGCGACTGCGACCTGCTACGCCACAGCCACGCACTACCTTCCCAGCGGCAAAGGGGAGAGCACAAAGACATTCTACGGGAGCTACGAACTCGGCCTGGCGAGGACGATCCGCGGGTGGCACGTCGACTCCTTACGATACCTCTCGAAGTTTGTCACGGGGAACACCATGCTGGGGCGATAGATGCTCCTCGACACGTGATAGCCAGATGCACGGAAATCCGGCAAGCATATTAATCAAAATGGACGTTGGGTGGACGGTAAGATGAGGCACTCCGATGAGATGTTGGCCAGGCTCGGCCTAGAGAGCGTCGATCGGCTGTTCGATGACATCCCTGAGGGCGCAAGGATCGACGGCCTAGACCTGCCCGACGGCCTCAGCGAGATCGAGGTCCTGCGCGAAGTCCGGTCCATGCTCTCCGACAACATGACGGCAGAGGGGCACCCCTCCTTCCTCGGCGCCGGCATCTATAATCATTTCGTCCCGTCGTCGGTTCGGACCATCGTCTCCCGTTCCGAGTTCCTAACCTCCTACACTCCCTACCAGGCAGAGGTCAGCCAGGGCATGCTCCAGGCGCTCTTCGAGTACCAAAGCTACATCGCCGAATTGACCGGCTTGGACGCGGTGAACTCGTCGAACTACGACGCCTCGACCGCCCTCGGAGAGGCGGCGACGATGTGCCTTCGGCTCAAGGAGAAGAAGCGGTTCCTCATCCCGGAGGCGCTCTCCTGGGAGAAGAAGAGTGTGTTGAAGAACTACGCCTGGGGACCGGGGATGGAGATCGCGGAGTACAGCTACGATCCGTACACCGGTCAGCTTGACCTCGACGACCTGGCTTCGAAGGTCGACGCGAACACCTGCGGAATCTACGTCGAGGTGCCGAACTTCTTCGGGGTCATCGACCCGCTGGTCACCAAGCTCAAGGACAAGTTCCCAGACGCCGCGCTCGTGGTCGGCATCGACCCGATCTCGCTCGGGGTGCTGAAGGCGCCTGGCGACTACGGCGCGGATATTGCCATCGGGGAGGGGCAATCGCTCGGCACCTCGATGAATTTCGGCGGGCCGCTCCTAGGGGTATTCGCCTGTCGCCAAGAGCACGTGCGCAAGATGCCCGGAAGGGTGATCGGCCTGACGAAGGACGCAGACGGGGAGAGGGCGTTCTGCATGACCCTCCAGACGAGGGAGCAGCACATCCGTCGTTCCAAGGCGACGTCGAACATCTGCACCAACGAGGCGCTGATGGCGGTCGCCGCCTCCGCCTACCTAAGCGTTCTCGGGAAAGAGGGACTAGAGACCCTTGCCAAGGTCAACATCTCCCGCGCCCGGCGACTGGCCGATCTGATTGACGAGATAGATGGCTTTGATTCGCCATTCTTCGACGCGCGCCATTTCAACGAGTTCGTGGTCAGGACCCCGACCAGGCCGGAGAAGTTGAACAAGCTTCTGCTCCGGAAGGGAATCATCGGTGGCCTGCCTATGAAGAGCCACGTCCCCAGGCTGAACGACCATATGCTCATTTGCACGACGGAGATGCATTCCGATGCGGACCAGGACGACCTTGTCTCGGAGCTGAAGGGGGTGGCCTGATGTACCGTCAGGCTCGCTACGCTCGCCGCCTGATCCAGGAGAAGGATGGGAGCACAGACTTCCAGACGCCTTTCGACGTCGAGGCGGATGCATTGAGGGACATCGCGCCGGAGGAGCTGCTCCGGACCGAGCTCGACCTTCCATCCTTGCCGGAAAGGGAGGTAGTCAAGCACTACGTGAACCTGAGCCAGATGACGTACTCCGTGGACAACGGCATGTACCCACTTGGTTCCTGCACCATGAAGTTCAACCCGAAGTACGCGGACCTGCTCGCCTCGCTGCCGACGGTCCAGGACATCCATCCGTACCAGGATGAGGAGACGGTCCAGGGAGCTCTCCGCATAATGCACGAGCTCGAGCTGGCGCTCCGCGAGATTTCAGGAATGGACGCGATCACGCTCCAGCCCGCCGCCGGGGCCCACGGCGAGCTGACCGGGATGCTTCTGACTAAAGCATATCACAAGAAGTCGGGGGAGGAGAGGACGGAAGTGGTCGTTCCCGATTCCGCCCACGGAACGAATCCGGCGAGCGCGGCGATGGCTGGCTTCCAGGTCATCGAGATACCTTCGTCGAAGGAGGGCAAAGTCGAAATCGAGGCACTCAAGGCCGCCGTCTCCAGGAAAACAGCGGCGTTCATGATCACCAATCCGAACACCCTCGGCCTATTCGAATCGGACATCCAGCAGATCGCGGGCATCGTGCACGACGCCGGTGCGCTGCTCTACTACGACGGCGCGAACCTGAACGCGGTGATGGGCCACACCACCCCTGGCAGGATGGACTTCGACATCGTCCACTTCAACCTGCACAAGACCTTCGCTACGCCCCACGGTGGCGGCGGGCCGGGCGCGGGGCCGGTCGGTGTGAAGGAGAAGATCGAGCCGTTCCTGCCCTTGCCGAGGATAGTCGAGCGCAGCGGCTCGTACCATTTCGACTACGACCGGCCGGACTCGATCGGAAAGGTGCGAGCGTTCTACGGCAATTTCGCCGTGCTCGTCCGCGCCTACGCCTACATTCTGAGGAAGGGCGGTAACGGACTGAAGCAGGCCTCCGAGAGGGCGGTGCTGAACGCCAACTACCTCAAGCATGAGCTGCAGGACGTGTACCCAGTCCCCTATGGGGGCGTATGCAAGCATGAGTTCGTCGTTAGCGGCAAGAAGCTCAAGGACGAGAAGGGGGTGAGGACGCTGGACGTGGGGAAGAGACTGCTCGACTACGGATACCACGCCCCGACGATCTACTTCCCCGGCCTTGTCGAGGAGGCTCTCATGATTGAGCCGACGGAGACGGAGACGAAGGAGACGCTGGACGGCTTCGCCGCGGTCCTGAGGAGGATCGCGACGGAGGAGGAC
>JAJRAL010000206.1 GCA_028679935.1 Methanomassiliicoccales archaeon
CTACCGCCTGCCCCGTCCTCTGACTCTCCAGCCCACGACGGCTACAGCCGCAAGGACCCCTACACCGAGAACCGCCATCAGCAGCGTGGGGTCGATCCCTGATACTTGACCGTCGCTTCCAGCAGCGGTCAACCGCAACACGCCGAGCACTCCGACCCTTGTCTGTTCCGTGAGGTGCACGAGGGACATCCATCCGGCCCCAAGGGAGGGGTCGCCGCTGTCTCCGTCGGTGTGGATCATGCCATATGGTTCACCCACCCAAATCCCTTGGTACATGATCGGCCCCGAGGCCAGCCCGCTGCTCTCTGGCACGTTCGATGCGCCCACTTCAGGGTCTCTCCCCCATGTGTTCGTGTACGTCCAACTCGCCCCGAAGGGGTCTAGGAACGCGACCTGATCGGATCCGGCAGGCTCGTCGATGGCCGTTGCGATCCCAAGGTCCGAGGCTGCCTCCACGAGCACCTCGTCCAGGTCCAGTCCGTCATGCGGCTCGGTGCGGCTGACGACCAGGTTCTCGCCACCGACGCAGTCGAGGTTCAGCATCGCGACTATCGATCCGAGCTGGTCCTGATGCATCCGAACGTAATTCAGCGAACCGACGAACCCGAGTTCTTCGCCCGTGAAGGCGACGAAGGTCGTCGTGAATCGTGGTACGTAGCTGTGATTCGAGACCGCGCTTGACAGCGCTTTCGCGATCGCGAGCGTCGCCGCCACTCCGCCGGCATTGTCGCAGAATCCGTTGGTGAGAACAGAGTCATAGTGCGCTGTGACGAGAACGATCTTCGAGGGTTCCCGCGCGCCGGGCAGGCTCGCGACGACATTGAATTGCTCGCCGACCGACTCCACGCTGTCGATCCTCACTTGAGCAGCCACGCCCGCCGATGCCAACAGTCCCCGGCCTTCGCTGTAGTTCACCCCGCCGACGGGAATCCCGTAGTTCCAGAGATACGGGGTCAACCCGATGGGTGCACCGCCCGTGGAGCTCTCGAACATGACATCGAGGGGCGCCATCCATTCGTACCACCAAACATAGACAATGGCCGCTGGTCTCTGGGCGTAGATCTTGTAGGCGAAGGTGCTCTCCCAGTCTGATGCCCACCGCACCTCCCGCCCGATGACGAGGATCTTGCCGGTGGTGTCGATGCCGTTCCAAGCGGTCCAATTGATCGGCGTTGAGCCGAGGTCACCGTAGTTGGCTTCGGGGAGCGGCAACACGCATATCGTCCCGTTCACGCCACCCGCCGGAGTCGGCTTGCTCCACTGCTCGCACCCGAACGACTTCACTTCAAGCTGGTCGCCCGTCGAACTGAAATTGCCATCTGCATCGAGCACCATCTTCGGCTCGGAACGGAGATCCCATGCCGGGAAGACGAACCCTTCTTTGCGGGCGCTCAGTCCCATGCTTCCGAACCGTTCCAGGATCCAATCGGCCGACTCGTTCGCCCCCCGAGAGCCTGCTGACCTGCTCGCGAAATTGCTCGACGCGATATTCTCCAGGGCCATCATGTCATCGAGAATCGAGCTTCCGTCAATCGTTCCCAAAACCACGGATTCGGATGATGATGTGTCGGCCGATACCTGCTGAGCATAGGCCTGGAAGATGCACAGGAGGACTGCGGCGATGGACAGCGGAGCCAGCAACGACCGACTATGCCCGCTCAAGCCCCTCACAGTGGAATCATGGAAACGCCGCTATAAGGCGGCACGCAACCGCACCCATCTTCAGATACAGGGAATCGGTGTAGGATTAATAGCCGGGAGGCTCGTGTGTGCTACTCATGCCGAAGGTGAAATCGAACAAGGACGCGGACAAGGCGGTAATGGACCTGAGTAAGCAGATGTGCGGGTACACCCCGGCGACGCTGCATCACATCAAGCTGCACAATCCCGAGCTGGCGGTCATGATCAAGGAGATGGACAAAGTGATGGTTGAGGACCGCGCGCTCGACCGCAAGACGAAGAGGCTGATTGCCCTCGCCTGCGTGGCGATCAGGATGTGCGAGGACTGCATCTACCCTCAGGCGAAGGTGGCGAAGAACTACGGCGCGACGAAGGACGAGATCGTCGAGGCGATGCAGGTCGCGGTCATCTGCGGCGGCGTGCCGACCTGGTCCGTGGCGAAGAAGGGCCTGAGCAAGCTCTTCGAGGAGTGGGACAACGAGCCCGAGGGCGAGAAGTGCGCCGCTCCGAAGAAGAAGGGCAAGTGATCAGGCGTACCCTCTCTCGTTGGTCGGGGGTCGCGGCCGCCCGTAGGGCTTCAGTCTGCCCTCCGGATCGTACGAGAAGACCAGGTAGTAGAAGTACCACCATTGGTTGAACTCGAGGAGCCTCATCCGGGCGGGACGGACGTGCCGCTCCGGGACGACGACCACGAGCCTCGCCTTGTTGACCAGCGGCTTGAGGTACTCGCGCATCCTCTCTGGTCTCGACCAGCTCTCGCCCGTCTCGACGAATTCCTCGCCGATGACCGCTCCCTCCCAAACGATGACGATGTGCGCCCTGCCGTCGGAGGTCAGGTGGTAGCTCGCCTCCGCACCCGAGAAGATCTCCTTGACCTCGTTGGCGATCATCTCGATCCTGCGCCTCGCCACAAACTCGACGAGCTCCCTCCCTTTCATCGGCCGAAGAATCCACCGCCGCCTATAGAAAACCAGTAGATAGGGGAATTGGAGCCGGGACCGCGATTTGAACACGGGTATGCGGATATCCGCCAAAGGGCTGCAGTCCGCCACATGGCCACTCTGTCATCCCGGCGTC
>JAJRAL010000090.1 GCA_028679935.1 Methanomassiliicoccales archaeon
AGGAGTATTTCGAGGAACTATCCAGGAAGTTCGCGGCTAAGCTGAACATGAGCCACGAGAGCCGCATGGGGACGCTCGACGTCCTCAGGGCCGACCTCGAGAGGACAAAGGACCTGGCCCGGTCCGCCACGCATTCGAGCTGATCTAGGCGGATTCGCAAACCTGATATGCCGCGCCGTCGCTGACTTCTTGATACCATGGCGAAGCGGTTCTTGATGAAGACCAGCGTGGCCGACGTCATCGTCGAGCTCAACGAGTCGAGTACCGCCGACGCGGTCTGGCTCGCGCTGCCGTTCGAGACGTTCGTCAACGTCTGGGGCGAGGAGATCTACTTCGAGATCCCGGTCGACATGAGGCTCGAGAACGGGCAGAAGGTCATGGAGGTGGGGGATGTCGCATACTGGCCCGAGGGCAAGGCGCTCTGCTTCTTCTTCGGACCGACGCCGGTGAGCAAGGGGCCGGAGCCGGTCGCAATCGGCCCGGTCACGCCAATCGGGAAGGTTGTAGAGAATCTGGAAGGGCTGAAGCTCGTCGGGGACAGGATGAGAGCCAGCCTGGATCGGGTCTAGAGCTGCTCACTCGAGCATTTGCACGGTCATGCCATGCGAGTCTGGCTTGCATACGTACGGCTTCATCCCAAGCTCTTCCAGCATGGAGACGCAGCCGCGGGTGAAATCGCTCGCGACGTATGCGGCCACTATGCCGGTGTCGGCATGCACGCCAACTACCTCGCACCCTTTGATCCTCAGCGCCGAGAGGAGGCGGTAGATCTCGTCACCCCCGCCGAACCTCCTGATCTCCACGACCTTCGAGCCGAGCAGTTGGAGCCGATAGATCGAATCCCCAATCTTGGGGATGTCGGACCGGATCGCGGCGGGCAGTAGGCGCATGAGCACCTCATGCGCCTTCTTCTCCCTGTCCTTGACTTCTATCTGGACCATCCTCTCGAGGTCAATGGGATTGGCCTTCGCCCGGGGCGGCACCAGGATGATCGAGCCGTCCTCCGGAAGGGGCGTGCGGCATGCCACTTCTAATCCGTCGGTCATGATTAGCAGGCCTCCGGACAGCGCCCCAGCGATCCTCGCGCCGTTGTCCATCATCGGCACCAGCGTTCCCTCTTCCCCTCGCATCGCGTTGTTCGCGATGAGCCGTCTCAGCTCCCTCTGGCCCATGGGTCGGCCCAGCGACGCGTTGATGCCCGCGGCGACCGCCGAGAGCATCTCCGGTGTGGGGTCGAAAGGGACCTCCTTCCCGGAGAGCGGGTTGATTGAGAATGCTTCCTGGCTGCCGATCGCCGTCGTGAGGCACCTTCCGAGGTGAAGGACCGATTCCTGATCCGCGAGCTTGGTGCTCCAATCGCTCGCAGGCGCGATCTCGAGACCGATCCGGACATCGACCGCGAGGCCGATCCCGCCACCGCCCATGGCGGACTCTTGCCTCGCCGTCCAGTCGAGGGTCGCCAGGTCAAGGCAGAGGGGTGCGCTCACCGAGAGACGCCTCGCGGCGGTCGGCCTGCCTGACAACGAATACGGCTCCCCCGCCAGCTGCCCCGGGACGATCTCGCGGGCCTCCATGGCATATCATTACCATTTGGTGGGCGGATTAGAATCTTGCCGACCGGCTACCAAAAACCGTCATTGATGCTGGTGGCTGAGGACCAGCTTCATGACACGTGCCTAGTCGCTGCCCACCAGCTCCTGGCCTCCGAATCGTAGCGTCGGCACGATGTGGGAGTTGTAGACGACCGCGTCGTTCGCCACGCCGTTTACGTTCATGAGCGCCTCGAACATGTTGCCGGTGAGCAGGCAGTGCGATACCGTGCCCTTGATCTCGCCCTTCTCAATCAGATGCCCGCACCTCACTTCGAGGGCGAATGCTCCGGTTATCGGATGCACGTCCGGGGCGGAGAACTTCTGGATTAGCAACCCATCGTCCACTTCTTCGACGAGCTCGTCCACGCTCTTCTTCCCCGACTTCATGACCAGGTTCATCGGCCCGATCCTGACGGGGAAGTGGTAGTGGCCCATCGGTTCGATCGGGCTCCGCCTGAGACCGTTGCCGGTGGTCGGCTTGGAACTCATCGCGGCGTTGTACGCGTCGTACATGAAGCCCTTCAGCACACCCTTCTCGACCAATGGCCGGACGCCGCTCGGGCTTCCCTCGTCATCGTGCCCGGAGCACATCACCCCGCGCGGGTCCGCCGGGTCATCGATCAGGGTGATGCTCGCGTCCGCGCATGCCTTGCCGAACTTGCCCGCCCAAGGGCTGCGCCTGCGGTTCACGTTCTCCGCGTTCAGAGCGAAATCGATCGAGCCGTGGAACATCTCCGCCAGCTCGTGCGGCGGTACCAGTACCTCGACCGTCTTCTTTCCATGGAACGACCGCCTCTTCGAGGATGAGATCGCCCCATCCCTGAGAGCCTTTCCGAGCGCGTCGGGAACGAGCCCCGCGAGGTCCGGCGAGAAATGGGTCTCGTCCCCCTCGCCCGTTTTGCCGCCGGTCGTCATCGCGGTCGCGTGGACGAAGAGCATGGTGTTCTTCCTTCCCGTCTCGACGCCGCTCGAGTTCGATAGCCAGGTTTCGACGAACGCGGCACGGAAGACGCCGTTCGGCACCTTCACCTTCTTGCCCTGCGTAGCGACGCTGACCACGTCCTTCACCAGCCCGACTAGGTCCTCGCTCTCGAGCTCGATGATCTCGGAATCGGGTCCCTTGGGCTTCACGGTCGACTTCGCTGGATATGGGAAGTGCTTGAAGATCGGGTCCTTCGGGGAGAGCGACGCCGCCCCCAGCGCGGTCTCGACGCACTGCATGACGTCCGTTTCGTCGGCGACCTTCGAGGTGGCCGATCCGACCCTGCCGTCGCTGATGACCCTCATGGCCACGCCAGAGTCCTTCCTCGTCTCGACGCTCTTGATCTTGGAGTCGTCGACGTAGACCGAGACCACGTTCGCCTTGGCAGAGTAGGCCTCTGCCTCGGACGCTCCCTTCTTCGCGAGCCTGAGTGCCTTGGCGGTGATGTCCTGCAGCTCCATCTCAACCGCCCCCGAGGATGATCTTGGAGCGGCAGTGGGGGCCGCCGGACGATACCGGGACGTAGTCCTCCACTCCCTTGCCGCAGGTGCCCCCGTCCAGCCTGAGCTTCTTCCCGACCGCGTCGGTCGTCTTCAGGATGTCAAGCGCCTTGCCGGTGAGGCTGAAGCCTCTCAGCATGTCGGTCACCTTGCCGTTTTCGATGAGGAAGCCGCGTAGCGCCTTCGCCTCGAAGCCCCCTCCGACCGGGTCCTCCATCCCGCTGATCGACTTGTCGGTGAGGACACCGTACCTCACGTCCTCGATCATCTCCTCCAGCTCCCAATCGCCCGGCGCGAAGAAGGTGTTCGTCATGCGGACGAACACTCGTCTGGACGTGCTCTCGGCGCGCCCGTTGCCGGTCGGCCGCACGCCCATCTCGGTCGAGGTCTCCAGGTTGTGCATGTAGCCCTTGTACACTCCCTTGTCGATGATGACCGTCCTCGAGGACGGCGTTCCTTCGTCGTCGAACGGGATCATTCCATGCGCGCCCTGGAACGTTCCGTCGTCGAGCATCGTGATCTGCTCGTTCGCGACCTTCTTCTCCCTCACCGTGGTCAGGAAGGAGCGCTTCTTGACGACCTCGTCGGCCTCGGAGGCGTGCCCCATCACCTCATGCGCCAGGAGCCCGGTTATGGACGGGCTGGTGATGCAGGTGAGCAGGCC
>JAJRAL010000163.1 GCA_028679935.1 Methanomassiliicoccales archaeon
CCTTGTGTCCCAGGGCCATGCGGGAGCGGATCAGGTCGACGTCCTTGCCGACCTTGTCCATCGGTGGAGGTCTGTAGCCGACGACGTTCTGCTTGAGAACGGAATCCAAAGCGGAGTTCGTGACCTGTTCGACGGCGAGCAGGTTGCTTCTGATTGCCGAGCCGCCGAGGTAGCCGCCGACGAGGCGCAGCCTGAGGCTCATGACCCCTCCTCCCAGCCGATGTACCATGCATCCTGGTGTCCGCCCGTCGAGATGTACATCGAGGAGATCAGCGAGGCGTACTTCTCCTCGGCCACGCGTCGACGCAGCTTCAGGTTCGCGGTCAGCTCACCGCGCTCCACCGAGAGTTCGCCTTTGACCACAGCCCAGCGGCGCGGCCTCTCCGGCTGCGATAGCCTGGCATTCGCGTCCTTGACCAACTTGTCGATCCGTTCGGCATTCTTCGGGTCCCACTTGCCTTCTGGCCAGAGGAGGGCGACGCAGTACGGCCTTCCTTCGCCGATGAGCATCGCCTCGGAGACAAAGGGAGAATCCCTCAGCATCGACTCGACGCGCATCGGGCTCACGAACTTGCCATAGGATGTCTTGATGAGTTCCTTCTTCCGGCCCTCGAGGAAGAGATGACCGTTCTCGATCCGCCCAAGATCGCCGGTGAGGAGCCAGCCGTCCCTGAACGGCTGCTGTCCCTCATAGTCTCGATAGCCGGGTGTCACCTGAGGGCCGCGCACGAGCACCTCGCGGTCCTCCGCGACCTCGATCTCCGTCATCGGAAGAGGCTCGCCCACGCTTCCGATGACGTTGCGGCCCTTGCGGTTCAGGGTTACGAGCGGCGCTTCGGTCAATCCATAAGCGTTGTGCACCTCAATGCCCAGGCGTGACAGGTCCGCGAGGATGTCGTTCCCCATCGGCCCGGAGCCGACGATCAGCTGCACGCACTCATCCAGTCCGGCGCGTTTGAGCGCGGTCCTGCCGACGAGGCGCCTTCTGAACCCACTTGAGTCCGGGCGCATCGCCTTCGCTCCCTGCTTCGAGGTGCGGATGGAATCCCAGAGTTTCTCGTAGAAGCGGGGCACGGAGAAGAAGATCCTCGGACGGACGAGCGGCAGGGCGTTGCGGAGCCCCTTGAAGTCCTCTAGGAAGTGGATGTCGACCGAGGTCGGCGCGTAGTACGGCGCGTACGTCGCCAGGATGCCCTCGACCACATGGTTCATCGGCAGGTATGAAAGGTAGCGGACATGGCGGTGCCTCGCCTCCCAGGGCGGCAGGCACGCCATCGACTCGGCCATGAAGAGCAGGTGGCGGTGGCAGAACGTGACCCCCTTCGCCTTCCCGGTCGTGCTCGACGTGTACCGTATCGTCGCCAGGTCGTCCGGGCCGACGGGCGCGAGGTCGATCTCCTTCCCTTCTCCGGTGTCGAGGAATTCCTCCCAGCCGATGACGCCTTTCTTCGGCTTCGGCGAGCGACAGAACGAGACCATCTTGCTGCAGCAGCCTATCTCATCGGAGCGGGCCAGGAGCTCGTCGGTGCCGATGAAGAGCACCTTCGTGCCCGATGCCTGCACCAGCTCGGCGATGTCCGCCGGGGGCGAGGTGTAGTAGAGAGGGACACTGACCGCGCCAATGAGGCCGATCGCCACTTCGATCGTCAGGTAGCGCGTGCTGTTCCAGCCGACGACCGCGACTGAATCTCCTTTGCCTACGCCGAGCTTTCCGAGGGCGGAGGCGGCGCACAACATGTCGGAACGGAGCGCATCGCTTTCGACCGGGGCGATCTTGCCGTCGACGATGTCGTTGCAGACGATCTGGCGGTGCTCGCGCGCGAGACGGTAGACGACCTGCTCGTGCACCGTACGGCCGCTGCGATGGAGGAAGCCGGTGTACGCCGCATATTCCAAGAGATGCGGGAGGAACTCGCGCCAGTCGAGCGAATAGGGGCCGAGCAGTCTGTCTACGTTGTCCCGCGAGAACTGCCGCCTCTCTGAGAAGTAGGGGGTGAGGAGAGAGAGGTTCGACGCCTCGCCTTTTGCGCGGGATCTCACGAGAAGCGCGGCGAGGCCCGCCGGCATCGGCACAAAGATCGGGCTCGGAAGATCGACGTCGAGGGCCTCCTTCGCCCACTTCCTCGATTCGTCCACCAGCTCGCCGATCGTCGGCAGCCTGTCGTCCGGGGCGACCAGGTGGAACGTCCTGCCCTCCGCTTCTGGCAAGAACATCAGCTTGACGGTCGAGTCCGCCACGTCGTCGATCGGGACGAGGTTCACTTTCATCTTCGACGACACTGGAACGAAGCGAAGCTGCCCGGTCAGGTAGAGGCGGAGCGGGTAGTAGATCGTGTTGAAGGCGCGGACCCTTCCGGTCTTGGAGTCGCCGACGACCATGCCAGGCCGGAGTATCGTGATCGGCAGGCGGTCCGTGAAGCGGCGGACCTCGGCCTCGCCTTTCTGCTTGCTGCGCTCGTAGTTGTTCTCGACGACCGCGCTCGCGTCGAAGGAGTCCTCGTCGATCCGCCCCGAA
>JAJRAL010000127.1 GCA_028679935.1 Methanomassiliicoccales archaeon
AGACGGGCGCCTTGTCGCCGACTTTCAGCATCTTCGCCATTATGCCTTGCCCCGCCTCGCTTCGGACCAAGCCCTAGTTAATCCTGCCGCCGACCGAAAGGATGAATTCCGCCGCGGTCCGATTCGGTAGTGATGAGCTGCTATCTACACAACCTCGACGACGTGCTGAAGGAGGCCGGTCTCGAGGTGAACACAAAGAACCGGAAGAAGATCGACGAGGTGATCCACCGCATCGCAGGCGTCGAGTACCAGTCCTGCCCCTCCGCCTGGAAGCGCGTCAAGGAGATGCTGGCGGAGGACCGCGAGGGGCTGGTGAGCAGGATCCGCGAGGAGTTCGCTAAAGCCTGATTACTTCCCGACTAGCTTCTTGTACGTCGCCGCGTCGAGCAGCTGGTTCGCCTCGGTGGCATCGGCGAGCTTGAGCTTGGCCAGCCATCCCTTCCCGTATGGCTCTTGGTTGATCCCCCCAGGCGCGTCGTTCAGCGCCTCGTTTATCTCGACGACCTCGCCGGTCGCGGGGCTGTAGATGTCCGAGACGGTCTTCACGCTCTCCACCGCCCCGAGCCTGTCGCCCTTCTTGACCTTCGCGCCAACCTTCGGCAGCTCGACGTACACTACATCCGTCAGCTCCTCCTGCGCGTGGTCCGTGATGCCGACGGTCCCGATGCCGCCCTCAACCTTGAGCCACTCATGCTCCTTGGTGTAGCGAAGCCCGCCTGGAATCTCGCTCATCTTCGTCCCGGTGGCGGTATTCCATTTCGCGATATATCCTTTTGTCCCGCGGACAGTCGTCCAGCAAACGGATGGAACGATGCCAGGCACTCCTTCTCGGGCAAATGATTTATACGGTCAACGACTTCGATTCTCGCGCTCAGATGAAAATCACGGTACGAGGCATCGTGCAGGGTGTCGGCTTCCGGCCGACGGTGCATCGGATAGCCACCGCCATGGGACTCAACGGCTATGTCCAGAACAACGGCTCCAATGTCGTGATCGAGGTGGACCGGGATGCGGACGAGTTCGTCTCCGCGCTCCGCGCCCAGCTCCCGCCCCTAGCCATGATCGACTCGATCGTCGTCGAGGAAGGAGCTTCGGCGGAATCACTCGGGACAGGCTTCAGGATCGTCCCCAGTGGCTCGGGTCAGAAGGGGGTAGGGATACCGAACGACGTCGCCCTGTGCGGCAACTGCCGGCGGGATCTCTTCGACCCCTCCAACCGCCGCTTCCTCTATCCATTCACCAACTGCACAGACTGCGGTGCCAGGTTCACCGTCATCGAAGATCTGCCGTACGATCGTGAGATGACCTCGATGCGCGAGTTCCCGATGTGCGACGACTGCCGGCGGGAGTACGAGGGCCCTTGGGATCGCAGGTTCCACCATCAGACGATCTCCTGCCCGAATTGCGGTCCCAGATTCCGACTCCTTGACGCCGAGGGCAAGAAGATGAAAGGCGAGCCGATATCGACCTTCGCCTCGCTGCTTGAGGATGGAGCAATCGGCATCGCGAAGGGGTGGGGCGGGATGCATCTGTGCTGCACACTCCCTACATTGCCCAGGCTGAGGGAGTGGTACAGGCGGAGGGAGAAGCCCTTCGCCATCATGGTCAGGGATATCGAGGCAGTCCTCAGGTATGCCAGGCCGACAGAGTTCGAGCGGCAGCTGCTGGTCTCTTCGCATCGCCCCATCGTCATCGTCGACAAAATAGAGAACGAGGTGACGGAGCTCATCTCGCCGGGACTGGGCAACATCGGGGTCTTTCTGCCGTACGCCGGCATGCACCATCTCCTCTTCCACCATCTCTCGGAGGATGCGCTGGTGATGACCTCGGCGAACGTGCCCGGCGAACCGATGGTGCTGAAGGATGAAGACGCACTGGAGCTCGGAGCCGAGTACTACCTGCTGCACGACCGCAGGATCGTGAACCGGTGCGACGACTCCGTCCTCAGGACGTTCGGCGACAACACCTTCTTCCTGCGCAAGTCGCGCGGCGACGTGCCGTCCAGCATTCCCTTCGCGGCGAAAGCGACGGCCATCGGTGTCGGCCCTCAGGAGAACATCGCCGGGGCACTCGCCTTCGGCGGACGAATCCATCAGACGCAGTACGTCGGCGACGGCTCGTCCTACGGCGTCATCGAATTCCTCGAATCGGCACTAGACTATCACATGCGCCTCCTCGGAGCGAGGGATGTCCAGGCGGTCGCGATGGACATGCACCCCGCGTATACGACGAGGCGCCTCGCCTCGAGTCTCGCGGAGAAGCACAAGGCGGAGCTGGTCGAGGTCCAGCATCATTGGGCCCATGCCGCCGCGTTGATGGCGGAGAGCGGGCGGGACGAGATTGTCGCGCTGACGCTCGACGGCACTGGGTACGGCGAGGACGGAGTGGCCTGGGGAGGCGAGGTCATCCACGCGACGTTCGAAGGCTATCAGAGGGTCGGTCATCTCCAGGAGATCCCGCTCTTAGGTGGCGAGAGGGCGGTCTATGACGTTCGTAGGCTCGCGTTCGCGATGAGGGAGATGGCGGAACTGACGAGCGGAGTAATGTTACCAGAGGCGCCGCTCCTCAAGAAGATGATGCCCTCGGCGCCCAGGACGACAAGCCTCGGGAGGGTCCTCGATGCGGTGGCGGCTGAGCTCGACGTGTGCTCATACAGGTCCTATGACGGCGAACCGGCGATGAAGCTAGAGCGACATCTTGAGAACGGCAAGGCCTCGATACCGATCGATGTGAGAAGGACCGGCGGCATAGTCCAGACCGTCCCCATGTTCGCCCAGATGATCGAATCGAAAGGGTTGCCTGATGACAGGGCGAGGTCGTTCGTGAACGCCCTCCTGGAGGGCCTTGTCGATGTTGCGGCGGAGAGGGCTTCCTCCGTCGGCCTGAAGGAGATCGGGATCACCGGCGGCGTGTCGTACAACCGCACCATCACCAGGACGGTGGAGGAGCTTGCGAAGGCAAGGGGACTTGCGCTCGTCGTTCCGAACAAGCTGCCGAACGGCGATGGCGGGATAGCGACCGGTCAGTGCGCCGTGGCGATGGGGAAGTTGGGCATGATCGGTTAGGGCCT
>JAJRAL010000022.1 GCA_028679935.1 Methanomassiliicoccales archaeon
CCAACTTCACGGACGACAATGAGGATCTCACCGACGGCAACTGGACGCTCTACGTGAACGTGACTGACGACGCCGCGACCGATTACATTGACGACGCGCCGTTCACCGTTGACACCGTGCCGCCTGAAGTCGACTTCGTCGTCCCGACCGAGGACGAGCCCTACTACACCAACAACAACACATTCGATGCGGTCTGGGAATACGAGGTGGACCCGCTCGGCACGCCAATCGCGAGCCAGCTCGTGACGATCAGCAACGGCACGGCCAATGCGACGATTTCGGTGGACCCTGCTGATCTGACCGTAAATGTTGTGGACGTCTGGGGCAGTGCGCTTCCTGACGGAAACTACACGATCTCCCTGAACGCGACGGACGAAGCAGGCAACTGGTACAACGAGAGCGCCGACTTCACGGTCGACACAGTTCCGCCTGAGGTGGACTTCGTAGTTCCGCCTGAGGACCCGTGGTACACCAACGACAACAACTTCACCGCGGCCTGGGAATACGAATTCGACCCACTGATGACGCCGATCGCTAACCAGACCCTGTGGATCGAGAACGAGACAGGTTTCGTGATGGGTATCGCTTACCCGGATGTTGACGTCTTCGAGTTCGACATATGGACGCTCCTGGACAACAACACCCTCGCTGACGGCACATACACGCTGTACCTGAACGCGACCGACGCGGCCGGCAACTACTACGTGGAAGAGAATGCGGTCATCGTCGATACCGTCGTTCCAACTCTCGAGGTAACGTATCCCGACGAGTGCACCAATGATGACAACATCACCGCCACTTGGCTCATGAACGGCACGGGCTCGCCGATAGCGGACATCGTGCTCACCATAACCAACGAGACGGTCGGAGAGCAGATATTCTCCGGCAGCATCGGTGCGGTTGACAACGTGACCTTCTACGACCTGCTCAACTACACACTGACCGACGGCGTCTACACGCTCGAGTTCAACGTGACCGACGAGGCGGGCAACTACGCAATCGTCGAATACGAATTCGAGGTCGACCTCATAGCTCCTGAAGTGGAGATACTGTTGCCCGGATCGAGCTCTGGACCACAGCCGGTGGGCGTTGGAACGTTCACCGTGGTCTTCGCCATGGAAGTTGATGAGGAAGGCTGTGGACTTGATTACTTCGACGTGAGCGTGGAGAACGCCACCGAGGTCGTCTGGTACCATGATGTTGAGATCTACATGATCGGCGCGCTCTACGCGACGAACGTGACCCTGCCCGAGGACGGCAACTACAACGTGACGATCTTCGCCGTCGATGAGGCCGGCAACAACGGATCCGACATGCTCTGGATCTTCGTCGACTCTGCGCCACCGATGCTGGAGATAACCGCGCCGACCGACTACTACTTCAGCCAGAACTGGATGAACGTGACCTGGATAACCGGCGATCCGGACGGCATGATGGCCAACACCACCGTCTACCTCGATGGCGCCCTCGTGAGCAACCAGAGCTGGGAAGTGATGTTCTACAACTTCACTGACCTCGCCGATGGTCTGCACAACGTCACCATCAAGGCGCACGATATCGCCTGGAACGAAGCTGTCGCGTCCGTCGAGTTCTTCCTGGACACGGTCCAGCCGGTAGTTGTCATAACCGCGCCGGACGCGGGTGCCTACCTGAACGTAAGTGACGTTGAGGTCACCTGGGTCGCGGACGACGCGAGTCCGAGCTCCGGAATCAACCATAACGAGATCAACATCGATGGCGGTTCGTTCATCGACGTCGGGCTGGCCGAGAGCTACACCTTCATCGGTGTCGCCGACGGTCCGCACACGGTCGTCGTGAGGAGCTTCGACAACGCCTCGAACATGGGCTCGGCAAGCAGATCGTTCGAGGTCGACACCTCGATACCGGTCGTGACGATCAGCTTCCCCAGCGAGGGGGATATGTTCGCCTCTGACGTGGTAACGGTCTGGTGGAACGCAACTGACGCGTCTACGACCATCGACCTCATGCAATACATGATCGACGGTGGCGCGTGGACCGACATAGCGACCAACTCGAAGGAGTTCGACGCGCTCGACGATGGCCTACACAGCGTTGTGATCAGGGCCTTCGACCTGGCGATGAACGTCGGATATGCCTACGTCAACTTCACCACCGATATCACCGACCCGGTAGTGACGATCAGCTTCCCGGCCGCCAACGCGATACTCAACTACAACACAACCACGGTCTGGTGGAACGCGACTGACGCGACCACGGGCATCGACCACTGCACGTACTCCCTCGACGGGGGTGCCGCGGTTACGGTCTCCGGCGCTGGCCCGCAGTTCAGCCACCAGTTCATCAACCTGACCGATGGAACGCACACGGTGCTGATCATCGCGTACGATGGAGTAGGCAACCACAAGTCCGCAAGCGTGACGTTCAAGGTGGACACGCACGCCCCGACCATCCAGATATTGTTCCCGTCGGCTGGAGCGTACTACCACACCGTGACGATTAACGGCACGTGGAACATCACCGACTCCGTCAGTGGCGTGAAGCAGATCATGGTGAAGCTGGACAACGGTTCGTGGGTGAACATAGCCTACAATCAGACCCACCAGTTCGTCGGCCTAACCACTGGCAACCACACCATCTACCTGCAGGCCGAGGACAATGCCACGAACGTCGCCGAGGCGAACGTGACCTTCCACATCGACCTGGTAGCTCCGAGCATCACCAGCACCTCCCCCAGCGGGGTGGCCGTGCCACTGAGAACCAGCATAGTAATCGTCTTCTCGAAGACGATGCTAAAGAGCTCGGTGGGCATAGCCATCACGCCGGCGCCGACGGCGCGCGGTGACCCGGTCTGGAGCAACGGCAACAAGACTGTCACGTACTACGTGGAGTTCGCCGACTCGAAGACCTACACGGTAGCGGTGCACGGAACGGACCTGGCGGGCAACGCCATAGCTGGAAGCACATCGTACTCATTCAGCTCCTTGACATGGGTCCACGGCACGGTCGTGGATGTCAATGGCAACATACTCCCGAAGGCGAACGTGACCCTGACCTCGACTCTCGCTGGTGGCTCGGTGTACTACACCACCTCTAGCGACATGGGCGCGATCGGAGTTCTCGTTCCCGCGGGCGAATACGCCATCAAGACGACGCTGAGCGGATACGACACGAACAGCAAGACGGTGACCGTCGGTCCGGGTCTGAGCGCGAATGACCTTGGCAATGTCCAGCTGACGAAGACAATGGATTGGACACTACCGATCATCATCATCGTGGTCGGCCTGATCGCCGTGCTCGCCATATTGTTCCTGGCCAGGCGGAAGTAATCGCGAGAAACGCCAAGCGCCCGGCAACGGGCGCTCCTAAATCCTTTTCATTTTCATTATTTCCATGACAGCGGGGCCGCTCGACGTCCAGCGCCTACCTGATCCCTTGGTAATACCCGGGACCGAGCACGTCGTCCTGAAGCTTGATCACGAAATCCTCCGAACGCTTCGTGAAGTCCGGGCCGAAGTTGGAGGTCAGGAATGCAACGTACTGCTCCGCGAGATTCTCGTCCTCTTCGAGGGTGAGCGCCTCCTCGAACTTCGGGAACACAGCGTCTTCCTCGTGACGGACGTGCTGCGTGATATGATCCACCAACCCTCTCGACGTCTTGGCGAAATCCTTCGAGAGCGGGACCGATCGCGTCCCGGCCTGCCGCTTCATCTTGGATATGTACCCTCTCGCCTTGCGGTGGTCGGCGAGCAGCCTCTCGATCTCCGTCCTCATGCCTCCGGCCGCCTTCGCTCCCGCGGGAAAGAGGAACTTCTCCTCCTTGGCGTGGTGGAAGTGGTCCATATACTCATCGAGGAACTGCACGACCCGCTGCGCTTGCCTTCGGTTCTTCTCTAGGTCATCCCGCTTGACCATCTCGGAAAGGACGTCGGTGACCTGTCTGATGAGGCCGTGTTCGTACTGCAGAAGCGTCACCGAATATCGCACGCCACGAATCTAGGCGGCGCGAGTATCTATTCCTTTTGCCGTGGGCGGGCGCGGGCAGGTCGAAGGTCTTATCTATGCACCGCTTCGTCTGAAATCGGGATCGGAGGGAACTCGATGGAGGACAACCTGGAATTCGTCATCGGAGTGGCAAGGGGCCTGGGCGCGAGCTACGCTGAAGCGCGCTATCAGTCGGACAAGATGGAATCGAACCTGCTGAAGAACGGTGTTCCCGAGGTGTCGTCGTTCCAGATCAAGAAAGGTATCGCGATCAGGGTGATTGCCGACGGAGGGCTCGGGTTCGGAGCTACGAACCATATGTCCAAGCCGACTCTGCGGACGGTCACCAAGAAGGCAGTCGCCGCTGCCAAGGCCTCGGCGCGGTTGAGGAAGGCGCCGATAGCCATGGCCCCCGCCGAGCTCGGCCAGGCGAACGTTATGATCCGCCCGCGGGTCAACTCCGACAATGTCGGACTGGAGGATCGGACCTCGTTCATGAAGGAGATCGATTCAGCCGCGGTCGAATCGGCCGAGAAGCGCGGTCTCAAGCTCGTGGGCAGGTTCATCTCGATGGACACCTGGCTGACGGAGAAGATGATCGTGACGTCGGACGGAGCGAAGGTCGGTTCCAAGATCCCAAGGGTGGAGATGGACCTCTTCCTCACCGTCCTTGATGCGCAGAAGGGCACGGCCCAACGCATCATCAGCCTCGGCGAATCATCCGGCTGGGAGGGGATAGAGCGCTGGGACGTTCCGATGAAGGCGGCCAAGGAGGTCGATTCTCTCTCTCTGACCCTCCTGAAGGCAGAATCGATGAAGGAGGAGACGTGCGACGTCGTGCTGGGACCGGAGGTCGTCGGCATAGTGAGCCACGAATCGAGTGGTCATCCGGGCGAGGCGGACCGCATGCTCGGGCGAGAGGCGGCGCAGGCCGGCGAGACCTATCTCCAGCGGGACTCCATCTCGACAAAGATCGGCTCGGAGGTCGTGAACGTCGTGGAGGACCCCACCCTGCCCCGTTCCTTCGGATTCTACATGTACGACGACGAGGGCGTGAAGGCGAGGAGGCGCTACTTGATCAAGGAAGGGAAGGTGGCCGAGCTCCTGCACAATCGGGAGACGGCGAGCGAGTTCGGCGTTGCGAGCAACGGCTCGTCCAGGGCAACGGCGTACGACCGAGAGCCGATAGTGAGGATGTCGAACACGTTCGTGGAGCCTGGCGGTCTTGAGTTCAATGAGCTCGTGGAAGGTGTCAGGTACGGAGTGTACATCAAGAACTTCATGGAGTGGAACATCGACGACCGCCGGTTCAACCAGCGCTACGTGGGGCTAGAGGCCTATAGGATCGAGGACGGCGAGCTGAGGGGAAGGCTCCGGGGACCGGTCCTCGAGCTAACCACTCCGGCGCTATGGTCGTCGGTGGATGCCGTCGGAAGGGACCTCGAGTTCAGCGCGGCGTCCTGCGGGAAGGGCGACCCGATGCAAGGGATCCCCGTCTGGACGGGAGGACCACCCATCCGGCTGAGGAACATCAGGCTGGGGGGATCGGCGTGAAGGCGGAGGACGTCTGCCAGCTCGTTCTGACGACCTGCAGGTCTCAGGGCGTGGCGGACGTGGCCGTCGCGGTCACGCAGTCGGAGAACACGATGATCAGGTTCTCGAACAGCGAGATCACCGTCTCTGATATCCTGGTCGACCAATCGGCCTTCATCTTCGTCTCCGACGCGGGCAGGAGGGCGCAGACGAGCGTCTCCGACCTCACGAAGAAGTCGCTCGTCAATTCGGCGAAGAGGGTCGTGGAATCGGCGAAGCTCGCCCCGCCTGGGGATCCGCACGAGCTGCCGAAGGGCCCGTTCACCTACGACCCGAGGCTCCTCGAGAGCGAGCCTGTGACGATGACGGCGAGGAAGCTCGTCTCGTATGTGAAGGAGGGCGTCGAGGCGGCACAGCGCCAGGGTGCCGAGAGGGTCGCCGGTTCCCTGATCGCCGAGAACGGCAAGATCACGCTCCAGACAAGCGCGGGGGCGTTCGGGGCGGCGCGCAAGTCGTCGCTCGAGCTCTCCGTCCGCGCCTTCCAATCGAGCGTCGCCTCCGGCCATTCCGTCTCGGTCGCCGGGTCAGAGAAGGAATTCGAGCCGGACAAGGTCGGAGAGGAGGCCGGCAGGCTCGCGGCCATGGCCAAAGATCCCGTGAACGCCGACCCTGGAGAGTACGACGCGGTCCTCGGTCCGATGGTGTTCGGCAGCTTCATCAACCAGACCGGGCAGCTCGCTTCCGCCTTCGCGGTCGACGCCGGCCTCTCCTTCCTTGCGGGCAAGATCGGTCAGAAGGTGGCCTCGGATAAGGTCAGTCTCTTCGACGATGCGACGATGGCAGGAACCTATGGATCGACGCCGTTCGATTCCGAGGGCCTCCCGACCAGGAGGACGGGGATTATCGAAGGCGGCACGTTGAGATCCTATCTGCACAACAGCAGCACCGCCAAGAAGTTCGGCGTCGCGAGCACGGCGAACGCCGGTCTCGTGTCCCCTCATCCGTTCAACCTCGTCGTGGGTCCAGGCTCCAAGACGCTGGATGAGATGATCGCCTCCGTCTCGAAAGGCATCTACGTGACCAATGGCTGGTACCTGCGCTACAACAACTACCAGACCGGGGATTTCAGCACGATACCGAGGGACGCGATGTTCCTCATCAAGGACGGCAAGATAGAGCGGTCGATCAAGGAGCTGCGCATCAGCGACAACATGCTGCGGATCCTCAACAATGTGAGCGAGCTTTCCAGCGACCGGAAGTGGGTCAGGTGGTGGGAGGTCGAAGTCCCGACGCTCACACCGTCAGCGCTCGTGAAGGGCCTCAGGTTCACTCGGTCAAGGATGTGAGCCGGGCTTCCTTCGGTACGCTCGAGGCCGAAGCGCCTCCTCCATCGAGCCGCTCCGAAAGCCTTCGAGGTCGATGGCGACGTAGACGAAGCCAGC
>JAJRAL010000033.1 GCA_028679935.1 Methanomassiliicoccales archaeon
GGAGGATCCACCTGGTGCCCGCGTACGGCCACGAGGTCGCATCGGCCTTCAACCAGTTCTACGCCTACGTGCCCGTGCTGAGGTCGGGGGAGCTTCAGGATGCGAGGCTCTCCTTGGTCGAATCGACCATGTGGGTCCTGAGGAGCGTCCTCGATTCCCTCGGTATCGCCGCTCCGGAGGAGATGTGATGGCGCAGATCGCCAAGCTTACCAAGGAAGACAAGGGTCACGTGCGGGCGCTCGAGCTTTTCATCATGAAGGAGTACTTCGAGGCGACACTGAACCGGAAATGGGACGATCTCAGCCAGGAGTTCGTGGATCAGCTGGGCGCGACGCACAAAGGCTCGTTCGAGCACTACCTGAGCTCCGGTCTGAGCTTCGTCGCGAAGGAGGACGGGCAGATCGTCGGCTTCGTGTTCGCCCAGCTGGTCGAGCACATGAGCAACCTGCCGAAGGCGGTGTGGATCGAGAACATCGGGGTGCATCCTTCCTACCGTCGCCGGGGCATCGGTTGTCAACTGCTCAAGCGCCTCGCGACCGAGTCGAAGAAGAAGGGAGCAGTCGCCGTCCAGAGCGCGATCATGCCGGACAATCCGAAGTCGATCATGATGCACAAGAAGGCTGGCTTCTTCATGGACGCGAGGAAGATCGCCTTCCTTGACCTCGACGGCTTCAAGTGACCTGGCCTACTGGGGGCTCGTTGCGGACCTTGCCTGACATCAGCGCCGGGACGAGCTTCTTCTCGTAGTGCGAGAGGACGCCGTTCATCGGCTCCATCCCGAAGGCGCCGGATATCCCCTCGACCATCGCGTGCTTGACCCGCTCCATCGTCGGCACCTCGCCCAGCTCCTTTGCGAGCGAGGTCACCGAATCCTTGGGTCGCCCCTTCTTGCGGGTCCGGAGTACCTCGAACATGAGGTCGATGTCCGTGTCGACCATCAGCGTGCCGTGCTGCAGTACGACGTCCCAACGTCGTAGCTGGGCGCTTCCCGATATCTTTCGCCCGTTGACCAGCACGTCGTTCACCGGCTTGAACTCGGCCTTCAGCCCGAGGGTGTCGAGGGCCTTGACGATTCCGCCGCATGTCCGCTTGAACATCTCCTCGGGGCTCTCCGGGGCGAGCTCATTGTCGATCACCAGGCCGTAGATCAGCTGTCCAGGGTCGGTGTAGATCGCGCTGCCGCCGCTCGCCCTCCTGACAATGGCCACGTCACGCGCCTTCGCCACCTCGAGGTTGACCGCTTCCTCCTCCTTCTCGAAGTAGCCCAAGGACACGGTGGGACGATCGCGCACGTAGAGATGGAGCGAGTTCGGCACGATCCTCTGGTGCCGGGCCATGAGTATCGCCTCGTCGACCGCGACCGAGCGGCCGGGATCGACGATCCCACTGTCCACCACCCTCAGCAGCATCATCCTTAGAGCCGACGGTGGGAATAAAAAGCTTCTCGCTGGGTGTGGAAAATATGAGAAGGAAAGGGATTTGCTAAGAGGTTTGCCTATTTCTTGCCAGTTGGCTTCTTCTCCTCGGTCTTCCCCTTGCCACCGAGCTTCGGGAGCTTCGGCAGACGCCTCCTCATGTAGAAGAGGACGATGACCACGATGATCACCGCGAAGATGCCGCCGTATAGAGCGACCGCCTTCCAGGCTGCCTCATTCACCGTCACCGGGGCTTGATCCGTGTTGTCCGCCTTGTTGATCTCACCGTTCGTGACGGCGTTCACGAAGATCGTGTAGTTGCCCTTCGAGGACGGGGTCCAGCTGAGGGTGATCACGCCATACTGCCCGGGCTTGAGCTCGGACGGGACCGGCGTCGTTCCGTTGATCTTCAGGTTCGACGAGTTGCCGATCGGGGTCTTGGTTCCGCTGCTCTGCAGTATGTAGAACGCTACCATCGGGGCACCCGCAACGTCGTTGCCGACGTTGGTGATGTTGACGGTGATCGTGCCCTGCTCGCCCTCAGTCATGACGGACGGGCTGAATACGATCGACACCACCCTGAGGTCTGGCCTCGGCTGCGAGGTGATGGTCAGACTCTTCGTCGTGTTGGCCGAATTGTTCGTCGGGTTCTTGACGGTCAGCTTCACGGTGAAGGTCTTGATCGCCTGGAAGAAGTGGGTCTGGTAGTTGCCATACTTCACTACTCCGTCGCCGAAGTCCCAGGTGAAGTTCAGCTGAGCGAACGGGACGTACGGGTCGAACGTGGCATTGCCGTTGAAGACCAACGTCTGGTTCTCCTGAGCCGTCGAGATTGGGGTGCTCGGGGAACCTGGCTTGGTGATCGTGAACGAGACGACCGGTGGGGTCTTGTCCCTCACAACGACGACGATGGACTTGATGCTGTAGTGTCCAGCGGCGTCCGTCACGTTCAGGCTCATGCCGAAGGTTCCCGGCCTGGCGTAGGTCTTGGTCACGTTCTGGTTCTCGCCCACGCTCACGGTCGTCTTGTTGCCGTCGCCCCAGGTGTACACGTAGGTCTTGATGATGCCGACGTCGGAGGTGCTCGCGATGTGGTCGAAGGAGCTCGCTCCATTGAACACCAGCGCCTCGTTCTGGTCTACCGTTAGGGTCCCAGCGGATACGGTGTGGTTCCTGATGCTGAAGTCAGCGACCGGGACGATCCCATCGGCCTTGATGTAGAACGAGGTCTGGTTGGTCAGGCCCGCTACATCCGTCACGGTCAGGACGACCGTGATGTTGAACGATGCCGCCGATATCGTAAACGGGGTCCAAGGGCTGCTCATCGGGCCGATCGTGCCGACCCCGACGAAGTTCCAGGTGTATTTCAGTGGGTTGCCGTTCGGGTCGGACGAGCCGTTGCCGGTGTAGATTATCGCCCTGTCCGTGGACACGATGTAGTACAGGACAGCTCCAGTCGAGTTGGTCACGGCGTATGCGTAGGTGGAAGGCACCGTCACGGCGCCGACCGCCTTCGGGGCGACCGACTTCTGGATGCCCATGGTGACCTGCTCGTACGTTCCGGTTCCGGATGTGCGTATGGTCGTGTCTATCGTCACGTTCAGGTAGCCAGACACCTTGACGAACGACGTCTGCGTGGTGTTGCTGGTCATCTCGTAGGCGCTCGGCCACTTCAGCGTCTCCTTGTAGTCGACCGACGGCGTGTCGTACCTGGCGTATCCAAGCGCCGTGTAGGTGCTGTAGCCATTGGTGATCGTCGCCATCGACTGATAGGGCGTCTTGAGTCCAGCGATGTACCCGGTCGTCGATGTCACCGATGTCCCACTGATGTTGCTGAACGAGACCTGGGTGAAGTCCGCGCTGTTCATGAACTTCGTCCCGTTCACCCTGACGATGAAGTCAGAGGTGACATTCTGCGGACCGAAGGCGGTCACGCGGTTGACGAAGGCTGTGAACTCGGACGATGAGACCTGTCCGTTCCCGTCACCGAACGCGAAATCGATCTGCATCCTCAGGTTCGGGATGTAGCTGTAGGGGATGTTCGCCCAAGACGCGTCGAAGTTCATGTTCATGACGCGGGTGAGGGTGAACGCGTTCCAGTCCGAGCTAGCGAACGACACATGGGACGTGTCCCTCTGCCCGCTCTGCGCCGCCAGGTTGACGTTGACGCTGGCCGGCGTGGAGGGCAGGATGGTCACGGTGGTATTCATGTAGGCCATTGAGTCAGTCGCATCCACCAACAGTATGAACGATCCGGGGTACGCATCGAACAGGAAGTAGTTCGAGCTGAGGGTCCTTGGCAGGACTATCCTCTTCTCCAACGGCTTCGTGGTGTCGGTCGAGACCAATACCGCCGAGACTCCGCTCGGGGCCGCTCCGGCCTTGTAGACAAAGCCGCTGAGCGTCACCGACGTGTTCAGCGAGACCGTCAGCGTGACCGGCGCCGCACCAACCACGACGGAGCGGACCTCCGCTTCATAACCCGTCGAAGTCAGCACGACGTGGTACGTCGACTGGTACGGGTGCACCGTTGTGCTCCCACTGAATGTCGTGGCGTTCACCGTCATCTTTGGGTTCGAGTTGTAGTCGATTAGCTTCATCGTCACGCTCGCCGAACCCGGAGTCACGGTCACCGTCAGGCTACCGCTCGCAGGCGGAAGGGCCGTTATCTGGATTGGTCCAAGGGAGACGGAGTCGACTCCGGTGAACTTCACCACGGCCGAGTATTGCAGGGTATAGTACCCATTCTTGGTTATCGTTAGTATGTAGTAACCAGGAAGCGGAGAGAACGTTACCAGACCGGCGGTGTTCGATGTGTTCGTTATCGTTGTCGATGTGTGCGTTTCCGTTATCGTGGCGGTCGCCCCCGCGACGGGGATGCTGCTCGTGTCCACCACGTTGAACGATATCTGCGCACTTGAGGCGCCGGCTGCCTGAACCGTCGTCGCGGGCATTACTACTGCCAGCGACGACAGCAGCAGGACTGCCACCAGCATGCCTGTTGCTATTTTCCTCGCTTTCATTTCCATCAATTCCCTCCCTCATGGCTCTGATTATTAAGCGATGTCCCTGAGTAAGGATTAGAGTGCCGAATACGTTGGAGCTAAATAAACCTTGCTTAACGGAGATGATATGCTGGCTAGCTCCAACGGGCCGTGAATAACCGTCCCCGCCGGGGGGTCACCAACCGCCTCCCGGAGCCCGAGGACCGGGCCTACTACGTTACTATCTCCTCTAGCCTCTCCTCTGCGATCGCGGTGTGCACTTCCCTAGCGAGGCGGCGTCCGGTGCTCATCTCCGTCCGCCACAGCGAGTTGCCGTAGGAGTGGCCCACGTTCATGTGCACGTTCGTCCCCCCTCCGATCCTCGGCGCGACGTCGTAGATGAAGAAGTGCAGGTCCTTGTCGACGCAGGTCTGGAGGCAGAACGGGCCGATGATGCCCGGGGCGTAATGCTCTTGGGTCGCCTTGACGTACTTCTCGGCGAGCTCGAACGCGTTTTCCAGGAGTGACTCTCTGAGCGTCGCGGAGTTGTGCCCGCAGACCGTGTACTCCGGGACACGTTGCATCTCGTTGAGCGTCATCTGCTGTGGCGCCGGCAGGCGGACGTGGCCGTCGAGCGAGCTCTCGAACCTCCAGTCTATTCCGAGCAGTTCGACCTTCGAGGAGAAGTTCTCCAGCGGCGAGTAGAAGAAGTCCAGGTTGAAGACTGGCCCGATGATGTACTCCTCGACCCTCGCCTCGGCGAGGGTCTCTCGGTCGATCACGCCCTGGGCGATCAGCTGCTCCGACTTCTGCGAGTACTCGTCGAAGGAGGCGGCGGTGAAGAACCCCCGCTCCAGCTTCTTCTTCGCGTGGTGCAACTTTACGATGACAAGGCGGTCGATGTCCCGCGGGTCGGCGATCCTCCTAGGGTAGGGAATGCCGGCCTGTTGGAGCAGCCAGTAGTAGTCCTTCTCGAAGCCCCGGTCCTCGGAGCGGAGGAGGTTGCGGCTGCCTACCATCGGCAATGTGAAGTCGTTCTCGACCGCATCCATGCCGCAGTACGAGGTGAAGGAGCGGTTCGGGACGAAAAGGACGTTGTCATCGACCAGTCGTCGCTGGACGTCCGGCTTCATGATCTCGTCGAACCTCTTGAGCAGGATGACGTCGTCGACCATGCCTCGGCGGACCTCGCCCTCCATCGCCCGATGGGCCCGGAAGTATTCTGAGTACGTCTTGTCCCGGCCCTGCTGGCAAACGACGGTGGTCTGGAATCCCTCGTCGATCGCGCCGTCGCAGACGTCGAGTGCCGAGTGCGAGCCGAGCACGCCGATACGGATCTTGTCCGCCTTGTACCTGCGCACTGTCTCGATGATGGTGTCCCTGGAAATCATGACCTCTCCCCGGTTCGAGAATCCTATGTGGGGTATAGATTGTTTCGGAGGCTCAGGGTCTCTCACGCAAGCCTTCCTATCAGTTGTTCGTCGTGCCAGGTCTGCCAGGAGCACACGCCTGCTAGACCTGGAGACCCCGTGGACCGCATTGGGAATCATGATAATGCGCCAACGCTGTTCCATCGCCATCGACAAGCAGCATGCGAGGGATTGAGGATGGACGCACCAACGGTGGTATTGTCGATAGCGCTGATCGTGGTGGCCTGCGGGGCAGTCTCATTCTGGGCACTCACGAGGGTAGAAGGCTCAAGACGCAGGCGACTGAGGGCGGCGATGGCCAGCATAAAGCGAGAATCAGAGAAAGGCGTGGACTTCTTCGTCTGGATAGACAAGGCCAAGGCGACGAGGCCGGCGGTGATGGTTGCGATAGCGGCCGCCTTCGCATCCATCGCAGTACTCCTAGGTCCGTCGATCTTCGCGTTGCTTCCGCTTGTCCCCGTCCTCGCGATCGTCGGTGTGTTCTACCTCAACTTCAGACTCAAGAAGAACCTCTATGCCGTGGGACAGGTGGGCATTGAGTTCCATCGGATCACGAAGAGCGGGCCGATGCGACGGTCGTCGCTCGAATGGAGTCAGATCATTGTCGGCGGTCATCTAGGTTCAGGGGACGCGTCTTTCACTGAGGATCTGATTCTGACAGATGGCAAGGGAATGAAAGTGGTCTTGGGGCGGTACATGGTCAATTTTGAGAATCTCTGTGCCACAATCGTTGCCAAGATCCCGAAAGAGAGGTACCTGTCCCCCAATGTACTGGCAGAGGCGGAGGGCTACGGCCGGAGGGCCAAGGGCCCCGCCAGAACCCTCGAGGCAGAAGAGAACCTGTGAGCGGAATATCCGCCGTCTATCGGATCCGCGCCACTCCGATTCTGCGGAAACCAAGCCGCAAGGGTATCCATCGCGTCCCAAGAACATGACCCTGCTGGAGGAAAAGGAATGGTAGCCCCGGGCAGATTCGAACTGCCGTCGCAGGATCCAGAGTCCCGCATGATTGACCGCTACACTACGGGGCTAGTGCGTCCCTCGCTAAAATGCTCCAGATAGTTAATCCTTTTGGCCGAGGGCCCGAGACTCACTTCGCCTTGATGATCTTGGCGAGCCGGTCGTACACCGCCGAGATGCCCCCTTCCCCGTCCACCGCCTTGAGCACTCCCTTCTTCTTGTAATAATTGACGAGCGGCAATGTCGACTCCTTGTAGACCTTGAGCCTCTCCCGCACCGTCTTCTCCGTGTCGTCGGAGCGCTGGTAGAGCTCGCCGCCGCACTTGTCGCACTTGCCCGCGACCTTCGGCGGATTGAACTCCAGATGATAGACTGAGGCGCAGTTCTTGCAGGTCCGGCGGAGCGTGAGCCTATTAACGAGGTTCTCCTCGTTCACCTGCAGGTCGATGGCGAGATCGACCTTCGCGATCGAATCGAGCATCTTCGCCTGCTCCAGATTCCTCGGGAATCCGTCGAGGATGACTCCGCCCTTGAGCGTCTTGAGTTTCTCTCTGATGAGGTCAATGACGAGGTCGTTGGGGACAAGCTTGCCGGCGTCCATGAACGATTTCGCCTTGATGCCGAGCGGCGTGCCTTGCTTGACCGCCTCCCGCAGCAGGTCGCCGGTGGAAATCTTGGTCAGCTTGAACTCGGCGCAGAGCCTCTCCGTCTGCGTCCCCTTGCCCGAGCCAGGGGGGCCCATGATCACGATAGTCCGGTCCATGCTACGGCCTAACAGCCTTCCCGTTCATAATCCTTTCCGGCGGGCCGGTCTGGTCCCGGTGCAGTACGCGCGGGAACGCTTATTATCGTTCGTCCGTATTGACGCACGATGCTCGAGGGCAAGTGGGTAGGGCTCAGGCAGCTGGAAACGGGCGACGCCTGGCTCCTGCACAAGTGGTTCAACGACCAGAGGGTGCTCGAGGACCTCGGGGCGGAGCACCTCTACTTCGCGGTCTCGCTGGAGGAGGAGGCCGCGGTCACCCAGCATATGGTGAACGATAACGATGCGATCTGGTTCATCGTCCACGAGCTCGAGCGACGGGAGCCGATCGGCATCATCGGCCTCGCCGCCATGGACCGACGTTCCTCGTCGGCCGAGCTCAGGGTCGTGATCGGCGAGCCTTCCTACTGGAACAGGGGACTCGGCACCGAGGCGATCAGAATCGCGCTCGACCAGGCGTTCATGGTGAGGAACCTTCACCGCGTCTGGCTTCGCGTCGCGGCGTACAACGAACGTGCGATCTCCTGCTACAAGAAGTGCGGCTTCACCCTCGAGGGCAGGGCGAGGCACGACCACTTCCACAACGGTGGATGGAAGGATGCCCTTCACATGAGCATCCTGGTGGACGAGTTCAGGGGGCCAGGCGATGCTCGAAGGTAGGCTCGTCAGGCTCAGGGCGGTAGAGAGGAGCGACCTACCTGCGTTCGTGCGCTGGTTCAACGACCCCGAGGTGACGCAGTTCCTGCTCCGCAGCCCTCCGATGTCGATGGAGGAGGAGGAGCACTGGTTCGACAGTCTCCTGACCAGGGAGGGGAAGGTATTCTCCATCGACACGCTTGAGGGCAAGCTGATCGGCAACGTCGGCATAATCCACATCGACCACACGGAGAGGAAGGCCGACATCGGGATCGTGATTGGTGAGAAGGACTACTGGAGCAAGGGCTATGGCACCGACGCGCTAACGGTGCTCCTGGGCTACATGTTCGACGAGCTGAATATGGAGCGGATATGGCTCTACGCCGACGAGCGGAACGAGATGGCGCAGTCCTGCTACAGAAATGTCGGCTTCAGGAAGGAGGGCGTGCTGCGGCACAACCGGTACAAGGACGGCGTGTTCACGGACGACGTGGTGATGTCGGTCCTGGTCCCCGAGTGGCGCGAGAAGCATCCGGCCAAGAGGTGATCAGTTCGATTCGAGCAGCTTCCGGACGATCTTGTGGTAGATGTCAGGATAGTGCGCGTCCTCGCCGTCGTCGAGCGACGGGTTGTCGTTCACTTCGATGACGTACACTCCGCCGTTCGCTTCCTTGAGGTCGACGCCGTACAGTCCATTTCCGATCGACCGGGCCGCCTTCTGACCCATCTCCATTACCGAAAGTGGGATCTCCTGCACCGGAACGCTCTCCGTGCGGCAGTAGACTATGTGTCCGTTTACCGAGGCCTGGATCTTGAACGTCTCCGGCGGAATGTGATACTTGCAGGCGTACAGCAACTGCCCGTCTAGGAATCCGATGCGCCAGTCGTACGAGGAGCGGATGAACTCCTGCGCTACGATCAGGTCGGATAGGTGCGTGAACCTCTTGCCCAGGTGCACGAACTCCGCCGGGTCGTTCGCCTTCTCCACCCTCGCGGAGAAGCTGGTCCCCGGCTCCTTGAGCACGAGCGGCGTTCCCCAGCGGTCAAAGAGCTCGACCGCCTTGTCGACCGAGACGTCCTTCCTGCCGATGAACTCGGTGCGCGGTATATTCACCCCGTTCTTCATCAGCCGGTAGTACATGTTGATCTTGTCGGCGCAGATCTGGATCGATGCGGGGTCGTCGATGACCGGGATGTTGTGCAGGGTCGCCATTTTCGCCGCCACGAACGCCATGTTCAGCGGGTCGGTGTTGTGGCGAATGAAGAGGCCGTCGGTCTTGACGACCTTCTTGATCTCGGTGGGAAAGATGAAGTCGGCCGTGTGGCCGAGGTCCTCCGCCGCGTCGCGGCAGCGAATTAGCGTATCGAGCTGATCGCCCGAGGCCACCGTCTGGCGGTTGACGAATATGCCGAGGCTAGACAAGGTGCCCGCCCTCCACAGGCTGCCATTTCGCGTTCAGATACTTGCCTAGCATCGCACGTTCCGGCTTGGTGAGCTTCGAGTACTTCACCGGGCCGAGCGAGGAGAGGTGGGGGGCGCCGTCGCGCTGGACATAGAGGATCGTCACCAGGGGTATGCTGAACACTTCGTAGACCTTCTTGGCGAGGGCCGCTAGCTTCTCGTCCTTCTGCTTCGCGAGTTCACCGAAGACCGCTGTCGCCTTCTGCGGCTTCTCTCCGTCCCTCAGTGCCTGATAGCAGAACGGGTAGCGGCCGCTGTTCGTGACGTGCTTGACCGTCTGCCGCACCTGCTCTTGGTCGCTAGCCACGACGAACTGGTCCGGCGTCGAGTAGTAGTTCAGCCCGTAGACGATGCATGGCGGCTTGGCGTACGAATAGGAGATCTCCCAGTCGCAGACGCTGATGCCCTCCAGCTTCGCCTTCTCCAGGCAGATTGGCACCACGTAGGCATCGATCACGTCGCTGCTCCGGGGCAGGGTCTTGACGCCGCTCGCCTCGTTCTTGACAAGGGCGTAGTAACCCTCGCTCTTGTAGAAATGGTTCTCGCTGACGATGTGGGTCGTCTCGTCGAACGGAAGGGAGACTATCTCGTCCTCCTTGAGGAACCGCTCACCGTTGCGCTTCATCAAGACTCATCTCGGGGACGAGCGCATGGCGAGGCCGACATGACGTGTATGTTCAGGTGCCGAATCCCGCCGTCAGAACCGGTGATCCGCGTGTCGGATCTCCGTTTACTACTATCACCATCGTCGGATTCGGAACTGCACTCTTCCATCGTGTATCACGGCCCGTTAGAGCGGCCCTCTATCCCCCATCCCGACCTAAAAGGTTTCTGGTGGATTGCCGACGATGCGATTCAGCTTAAGCCAGATGCCACCCGAGGCAGGGTTTATAGCC
>JAJRAL010000154.1 GCA_028679935.1 Methanomassiliicoccales archaeon
AGGCGTTTCCCGATATATAACCATGTTGCAGTCCAGCAATCCTGGCTTGACGGGGCGGAGGGACCAAGAACGCTCGCCGTCGGCACGACGGCCGACGAATTCGCGAGAGACGTTCGGCCGACTGGTGCATTTCCCTATTCCGACAGGTTCAAATATCGCCCCCCTGCTACAAGCGCCCAAGAGACCAGTGCTGTAAGATGAGGAATGAAGATTTCATATCGCTCTACGACAACCTGCGATACCCGTCCGACGTGAAGTCGATGGCCAAGGAATTCGGCCTCGACGAGGAGCTTCTGAGAGTGATATTCACCCAAAAGGTGACCAGGGACACCACCAAGAAGTTCTATCGCGTCCAGAGGATCGCGCCGCAGCTCCTCAGGGAATGGAAGCAGGGCAGGAGCATGGTGCAGCTGTCCCGCAAACACGCCTTCCCCCCGATCCTCATGGGCATGATGATATTCCAGGCGAACGGATGCTCGAAGAAGACGTTCTGGAAGCACGTCAGGGAGCCGCAGAGCATAACCGACGCCCGCCTCAAGAGGGAGATCATCGAGATAACCGAGGAGGATTGCGTCTACTCTCCCTGGGCTAATGAGGAACAGTACAAGCGGGGCATCTGGGGCGAGGAACAGCTCCAGGGCTGGCTGAATAAGCGGGGACTCACCTACCGAACGGAGAAGGACCTGCGCGGCGAGTTCCCCAAGACGCCGGACTGCCTGCTCGACGAGCCGATCAGAGTGAACGGATGGGACATCAACTGGATCGAGTCGAAGGCGTCCTTCGGCGACACGATCGAGATAGGCAAGAACGTGAGGAAGCAGCTCGAGCCGTACACGGAGCTTTTCGGCGATGGACTTGTGGTCTATTGGTTCGGGTTCGTGGACGAGGCCGAGAGCCCCGCGGGCATCTTCATCACCGACTCCTCGCTCCTGCACATGGATTGCAAGGTCCTGAAGACAGAATGCAAAAGACCTTTGGCATAGACGCATTTAGCGCGTGCGATGGCCGGCTCGATCATCTCCGCCAGCGACCTTGAGCGCTACAGCTATTGTCCTCTGAGCTGGTGGCTTGGCCAAGGCACGGAGGTGGCGTCGGAGCCTCTGAAGCAGGGCGACGAACGGCACGGTGAGTTCTCCGGAGGCCTCCGGGCAATCGTCAGCATGGAGGAGCGGGCGAGCAACTGGGAAAGGGTCGTGCTGGTCTTCTCCATCACCGCCACCGTCCTGGGCCTGCTCGGCCTTTCGTTGATCTGGCCCGGGGGCTGGTCCCTCAGCGTCCTCCTCGCCGGCATCTCGATAGTCTGGATCGCCGCCGCTCTCATCCTCCTCTACCTGTCCGCCTCGCTCAAGGACAAGAGCAGGAGTTCCAGATACGGACAGGCGGTCACCATGGCCGCGATCGTGGCGATGGTGATAGCGCTGAATTCCGTCACGCTCCTGCACCAAGACCCGGTGCTCGCAGAGATAGTGGAGGGCCTCGCGCTCCTCTGGCTAATAGCTGCCTCGCTCGCTCTCTACTTCTCGGCCGCATCGAGCCGAAGGGCGCTCGCGAAGAGAAGGGAGCAGATGATCGAGGGCAAGATCCTCTACGTCGACGCCGGGGACGCCCCTCTGCTCAAGTCCGAGAAATATGGGCTCTCGGGAAGGCCGGACTATGTGATAGAAGTGGGCGGCGAGCTCGTGCCGGTCGAGATCAAGACAGGCAGGAAGCCGCGGGGCCCCTTGTTCTCCCACGTGCTACAAGTGGCCGCCTACGGCCTGCTAGTGGAGGACGTGATGGGAAGACCCGTGTCACACGGCATCCTCCGCTACGGTGATGAGGAGCACGAGATCGAGCTGGACCAGGACCTCAGAAACCTCGTGCTCTCGAAGCTCGATGAGATGAGGAAGAAGGAACAGACCGGCAAGGTCCACCGCAATCACAATCGGCCTGGCAAGTGCCGCTCTTGCTCTCGCCGCGGGCTGTGCCCGGAACGGTTGGCCTGATCAATCCACGGTGACGCTCTTGGCTAGGTTGCGCGGCTTGTCGATCGGGCAGCCTCTCTTCTTCGCGACGTTGTAGGCCATCAATTGCAGGAGCACGGTGACGAGGAAGGGCGAGCAGAACGGCGGCACGGCCGGCACGTAGAGGCAGAGGTCCGCCAGGCGCTCGATCTCCTTGTCGCCCTCCTGGGCTATCGCGATCACCGGCGCGTCCCTGGCCTTGACCTCCGACAGGTTCGAGATCATCTTGTCGTAGGTGTGGTCGCGGACGCATGCGGCGACCACCGGTGTCTTGTCGCCTATCAGAGCGAGAGGTCCGTGCTTGAGCTCCCCGGCGGCGTATCCCTCGGCGTGGATGTACGATATCTCCTTGAGCTTGAGGGCCCCCTCGAGCATGACCGGGTAGCTGACGCTCCGGCCGAGGTAGAAGACATCCCGCGCCTCGGAGAGCATGGCGCAGGCCTCCTCGAGCTGCGATGACTGATCCAACACCGTGCGGATGTGCTTCGGGATCCCGAGGAGCTGCGTCCTGATGCTCCTCAGCTCGTCGGCGCCGATCGTCCCCCTCGAGGCTCCCATCCTCATCGAGAGGAGGTAGAGCATGACCAGCTGCGCGATGAAGGTCTTCGTGGCGGCGACGCCGATTTCGGGCCCCGCCCTGGTGTAGAGCGTTTCCTCGACCTCACGGGAGAGCGTGCTGCCGACGACGTTGGTGATCGCCAGAGTGCGGTAGCCGCGGCGCTTCGCCTCCCTCGCGGCGGCGAGCGTGTCGGCGGTCTCGCCGCTCTGGCTTATGAACACGACAAGCGGGTTCTCCTGGACGGCCGAGGAGTAGCGGAACTCGGAGGCGAGCTCGACGTTCGTCGGCAGCTTCGCCACCTTCTCCATCACGTACTTGCCGACCATGGCTGCGTAGTAGGAGGTGCCGCAGGCGACCATGCGAACCGACGAGACGTCCTTGAAGGCCGAGCCCCACTCCGGGTCGGCCTCAAGATTGCCGATGAGGGTGTTCCTCACCGCCTCCGGCTCGTCGTAGATCTCCTTGAGCATGAAGTGCTCGAACCCGCCCTTCTTGGCATCCTCGGCGCTCCAGGTGACAAGCTCCGACTTCCTCTCGATGGGCCTTCCGTCCCCGTCCATTATCCTCACGGACCTCGGCCCTATCTCGGCGATCTCGCCGTCCATCAGGTAGACGACCTTGTTGGTGTGCTCGAGCATGGCGGTGACGTCCGAGGCGACGAAGTTCTCGCCGACACCGAGGCCGATGACCAGTGGGTTCTCCTTCCTCGCCGCCACCAGCTTGTCCGAGCCTTGCTTGACCGCGACCAGAGCGTAGGTGCCCTTCACCTCGCGCAGGGTGGCGAGCATCGCCTCGGTCAGGTCTCCCTTGTCATGCTTCTCCAGCAGGTGGACCAGCACCTCGGTGTCGGTCTCCGATGTGAACTTGTGCCCCTCCCTGAGAAGGGCGGACTTGAGCTCGGAGAAGTTCTCGATGATGCCGTTGTGAATCAGAGCTATCTTGCCGGTGCAGTCGCGGAACGGGTGGGCATTCTCCTTCGAAGGCTTGCCGCAGGTCGCCCAGCGGGTATGGGCGACGCCGATGCCGCCCTTCATCGAGGGGAGCGTTCCCTCCATGACCGCAATCTCTCCCTTATCCTTGTGTATCTGGAGCTTGCTCCCGGCGACGGCGATGCCCGCGGAGTCGTAGCCGCGGTACTCGAGGCGATGGAGCGCGCTCATCAGTATCTCTGTCGCGTTCCTCGGCCCGGTATAACCGACGATGCCACACATCAGACCACGATGCTCCTGTCCTCTAGGTTCCCCCGTATCGTGGCGTGGTCCGCTATCCTGCTCTCCGAGCCGACTATCGTTCCGGCCTCGCAGGCGACCCCCGAGCCGAGCACGGCGTTCTGGCCGAACAGCGAGCCGATCTTGCGCAAGTGGAAGAACTCCTTCTCGACGTTCACGTTCGCCGAGGAACAGGCCGCGAGCAGCCCAGGACCGGCGGAGACGCCCTCGTCGAGGACGCAGTGCGAGAGGTGAGAATGGGCCCCGAGCGACACCCCGCCCATGATCACCGACTCGACGATGTTGACATACGGTCCGATGTTCACGGCGTTGCCGATGCTCGTCGCCCCTTGTATCGTGACGTATGGCCCGATGTCGCATCCCTCGCCGATCACGACCGGACCTTCGATATAGCAGCCGGAGCGTATCCGCGTACCGGCCCCAACCGACACCTGGCCCTTGAAGAACACGTTGTCCTCGACGGTGCCCTGGACCGACAGGCCCTGCCACTCCATCGCCGCGCTATTGACCTTGATGATGTCCCACGGATAGACGACGTCCATCCACTTGCCGTTCCCGTGGACCGCTTTGAGATGCATCCGCTTGAGGTTGGGCACGATCGCCTGAGTTATGGCCATGACGCCCTTCGCTCGCGCCTCTTCCAGAACGCTGAACACCTCGGGGCTGAAGCGGTACATACCTGTGGAAACCGTCGTCTCGGCCGAGGTCGTCGGCTTCTCGACGATGTTCACCACACGGTCGCCCTCTACGTCGACCACGCCGTACTTCGAGGCCATCTCGCTCGACGCTACCGCGACCGCCATGCCCTTATCATGTGCGAGAAGCTGCGCCACCATTCGCGCGTCGACGATGTTGTCGCCCGCCAGGACGAGGAACTCCCTGTCGACCTTGGAACTGGCCGCGAGCAATGCGTGCGCGGTGCCCAACTGCCTCTCCTGGACAACGTACTCGATGTTCGCCCCGAACGCCTCGCCGGAGCCGAAATAGGACATGATGCGTTCCTTGCGATAGCCGACGACGAGAACGATGTCCTTGACCCCGTTCTCGGCCAGCGCCTTGATCACGTACTCGAGGATCGGACGGTTGGCGACCGGGATCATGACCTTGGGGCGGGTGTTCGTGAACGGCCTAAGGCGCGTTCCTTCCCCCGCCGCCAGGACGACTGCCTTCAAGCCTGTGGCCTCCTCGACTCGCAATCCCCTCCAATCGTATAAATGCACGCGCCCGCTTGGCGCCACGGCCTACTGAGGAGTATCACGGCCGATAATCGTCGGAAAGCTATTAATTTGGACCCTTTGCGATAGGAGCCGCTGCAGCGAAACAACATGGCAGAACCTAGCGTCCCACGCATTCCCCGCGAAATGATTGAGTTCTTCTCCTCGGAAGGAGGGCACTCGCTCGTCGTCAGGGGCACAGCTGGCGCCGGCAAGACCACCCTTGCGTTACAGATAATCGAGGACCTGGCGGCGATCGAGTCGAGCTACTACTTCTCCACACGGGTCTCGGACGCGTCTCTCTTCCTCCAATTCCCCTGGCTCAAGGGCCGGATGACGGGAACGGGGGCCAACGAACCTGCGCCCAGCGACAATCTACGCGACGGTCTCGCCTCGCTGAAGGGGATCGCCCCGCCCAGGAAGCAGGTCGGCAAGGGCCTGGTGTCCGTCAACATCGGCAAGGACCTTGGCGACATCGAGCGTCTCTATTTGGAAGTGGAGAAGCGCTCGTCCAGCAGGTCGCTCCTTGTGATTGACAGCCTCGACGCGCTATCAGAAAGATATGGGTTCACCCCGACCCGATTGCTTGCGACGATCCAGAAAGACCTCGTCGAAGGGGGGGGAGCGAACGTCGTCTTCGTCCTTGAGAGCCCGGAACAGATGCTGGACTACCTCGGCGACGGCGTCGTGAGGTTGGAGATGGAGGAGCACGCCGGACGGAGGATCAGGGTCATCGAGCTCCTCAAGCTCAGGGGCTGTGAGATCCGCCAGCCGAAATACCTCTGCACACTGAAGGGCGGGAAGATCAACAGCTTCGAATACAGGTCCGGACGCGTCGCCTCGGGCAATGGAGCCTGGAAGGTGATCCCGGACCAGGGCGACCGGATCTCGACAGGAATAGGAGACCTCGACTCCCTCCTCGGCTCAGGCCTAGAGAAGGGTTCGGTCGTCCTGATAGAGCTCGGCGAGGGCGTCCCGGTCCCGGTGGCCGGGACCATCGAAGAGGCCCTCGTTTCCAATTTCGTCGGTCTGGGTCGCGGGGTGCTCTGGATGCCGTTGAGGAAGGTCAGCGCCGAGAGCGCCAGGGCGAGGCTCTTGGAGGCGATCCCCCAGGACCGGTTCGAGTCGAGGGTCAAGATACCCGAACTGGCCTCGACGATGGCGAGCGGCGCGGAGAAGTACGTGCTGCCCGTGGAGGGATCGAGCGCCGCGTCGGACCTCAAGTGGCAGAACATGACCTACCATCTGGCGGGTGGGGAGCAGCCTTACCTGACCCTGCTTGGCTTCGACACCGCGGAGTCGGTCTACGGCCCGCAGGTGATGGAGCAGCTGGCCGACCACATCGCGGCTGTCAAGCGCAACCGCTGCGTCTTCGTCGGCATGACCTCGCCCTCGAACATCTCTTCGGCGAGGCTGAAGGACCTCGCCACCGTCCACCTGAAGCTGGACCGGATCGGCGGCACGGTGCTCCTGTACGGGGATGAGCCGTATACGGAGTGCAACGCGATTACGTTCAAGGAGAAGGAGCAGGGTGCCATGCTCGCCCTGACCCCGATAGTGTAGGTTACGAAGATGCTACAAGCCCACCTCCCGGCCAATTCCTCGATGCTCATCATCGGCAGCCCAGGCATTGGGCTGATGGAGTTCAACGTCTACCTGGCCAAGGACTACCTCGACCAGGACGAGGTCGTTGTCTTCGTTGCAGTGGACGGAAGGGCGCGCGACGTCCTGGACCTGATGGACTCGTTCGGCGTTCAGACGCCCGCACTGCTAGGCAAGAAGCTCTTCCTTCTCGATTACCATTCGACGCTCCTGGGCTCGGCAGAGGAGAAGCCGGCCTCGGGGAGCGGCATTAGGAACATCTCCGACCTGGAGGCGATAATGTTCAATATCGCCGCCATCTCCAAGCAGACGCAGAAGAAGGTGCACATCTTCCTCTACACCCTGTCCACGCTCTTCCTCTACAACCAGCCGAACGTCGTCCTGAAGTTCTTCCAGATATCCGCCTCGAGGATCCGCACCGAATTCGGCTCGATCGTCGTCTCGCTCCACGACGGGGTGCACGACGAGAAGACCGTCAATCACCTCATGGCCATCGCCGATGGGGTGATCGAGCTGCGATTCGACGACGACCTCAACAAGATGATGAGGATAAGGAACATGAGGGGCGTCCCGACGTCCCCGCAGTGGATCCCGTTCGACATCGTCGCGGTGGGCGAGCAGAACGAGACGAAGCTGCTGGAATGGAAGTGACCTAGACCTCTTCTTCCTCGGAGAAGGAGCCGTAGAGAGAGTTGTTCAGGTCCTCCCTCGACCTCTGGGTGGAGGCGGTGTAGAGTTCACACACCTTCTTCGGACCGATCACCCTCTCCTTCTTCATGCAGTAGACTAGGCTGCCGCCCGAGCCAAGCTCAGGCCTGGCATCCCTGTAGAGGCACCTGAAACAGAGTATGCTGGGTTCGACGGTCACGCGCAGCTAATCAGAGGTGGGGTATAAGTGCTTTCTTCACGGGGTCACCGCAAGTGACGCGACGAAGCGTCCCGAGCACCTCAAAGGAGTTCGTAAGAAGAGTAGCGGGGGGTCGATTTGAACGACCGATCTCCGGGTTATGAGCCCGACGGGATGTCCTGGCTACCCCACCCCGCTGTGGAGGACTCCTAACAGACATCCCTTTTATAAGCTTTTGGTCGCGCCACAGTGCCTTCAGAGGAACTTCCGAAACCGCAGTATGTCGTCGATGGACCCCTTGATCCGGACCTTCTTCTGGGCCCATGCCTTCATGACCTTCATCTCCCCGCTGACGAGCTTCTCGAGCGTCTCTGGATCAGAGGTGATCGTGATATCTGGCGGCGTGGCTGGCGCGCCGTCGTTGATCGAGGGCACGCTGCACTCCCTGAGCTCGAAGTTGTACTTCTCCGTGCCGAGGTCGACGAACACCTTCTTTGTCATGCCCGTGAGCTCCTTCCTCAGGACCTCGTCGCTACACGCCTTCTCGTTGAACCGTTGCGCTGCCTTCTCCAGTATGGGCTTTGCGGTCATTCCCGTTCCCCGTCTTTCCAGTCGGTCAAGCGCGAGTTCCTCGCCAGCGACTCCGCCTTCCTGGTTGTCGCCCATGAGGCCCGCGTCTGCGGGGGAAGACCCTGCTTCTCCCTTATCCACTTTTCCAGGAACGCCCTCGTCGTTTCGTCATGCGCATATCCGGTCCCGATCGGCTCCCCGACGGCCTCCTCGATTTTCCTTATCTCGGCGTCCCGGACCGTCTTCGCGATGATCGATGCGGCGGAGACGACCGGATAGATGTCGTCGGCCTTGTGCTTGCAGACCAGCCTAGGACGATGAACAAGGTTCCGCCTGAGCATCGAGGCGAAGCGCATCTCGTTCGCATCGCAGGCGTCGACGTACGCGACGTCCGGCTCCAGTTCGTCGATCAGTTTGGCGAAGACCGCCGCCTCCAGTTGGTTGAGCCTGTGCCCGACCGTCCACTCGTCCACCCTGGTCGACGAGACGATCTCGCAGGCGACCTTCGAGCAGCGCCTGATGCGCGGGGCGAGCTCCTCCCTTCGCTTCGGAGTGAGCCTCTTGGAGTCCCTGACCTCCATCTCGATCAGTTCCGCGTCGTTCTCGACGAGGACCGCGGCGACGACGAGTGGCCCGAGCACCGGACCTCTCCCCGCCTCGTCCACCCCACAGAGCATCGCTTGGGGGATAGGGCGCGAGGGATATGTGAAACCGCCCGTCCTGAACGCCCTCGGCGGACGGCGCAGAAGATTGATATCGGGCCAATCCGGTCATCGAATTCATGTCGGAAGTCTACTTCGCTGACCTGAGGGCGGACAGGGCCTCGATGGGCGTTCCTCAGAAGATCTCCAGATTGTTCAAGGCAGCCGGCCTCGCTGATACGTTCCACAAGGGCGATCTCGTCGCGATCAAGTCGCACTTCGGCGAGTGGGGCAGCACCTCGTTCCTCAGACCGCAATACATCTCCGCCGTGGTGGACCTGGTGGCGGGGAAGGGCGGGAAGCCGTTCCTGACCGACTGCAACACCCTCTACCTCGGCGGCAGGGCGAACGCGGTCGATCACCTCACCCTGGCGGCGAGGCATGGCTTCGCGCCGCCGGTCGTCAACGCCCCAATGGTCATCGGGGACGGGCTGACGGGGCAGGACCATTTCGAGATACCGGTCGGCCTGAAGCACTGCAAGACGGTGAAGGTCGGCGCGGTGGTGGAGCACACCGATTCGATCCTCTGCGTTTCCCACGTCAAAGGGCACATGATGAGCGGCATCGGCGGAGCGATCAAGAATCTTGGCATGGGCTTCGGCTCCCGCGCCGGCAAGCTCGAGATGCACCATAACGTCAGGCCGGTCGTCAAGACGCCCTCCTGCAAGGGCTGCGGCGAGTGCGCCAGGCACTGTCCCGCCGGAGCGATCTCGATCGTCGACAGAAAGGCGAGGATCGCCAGGAAGAAGTGCATCGGATGCGGCGAATGCTTCGTCTCCTGCTTCAATGACGCCATCTCGCCGGGGAAGTGGACTCCTGCGGAAGTGCTCGAGGAGAGGATGGTCGAGTACTGCTACGGCATCATCAAGGAGAAGGGCAAAGAACGGATGGGCTATCTCAGCTTCATCGTCGACGTCACGCCGCACTGCGATTGTGTACCCTGGAGCGATATGCCGATCGTGCCCGACGTCGGAATTCTCGCCTCGAAGGACATCGTCGCGATAGATCAGGCGTCGGTGGACCTGATCAACGCGCAGGTCGGTCTTCTGGGCTCGGTGCTGAAGAAGAACCTGGGAAAGGGCGAGGACAAGATCCGCGCCCTCTACGACACCGACTGGCAGGTGCAGCTGGCCTACGCCGAGGAGCTCGGCCTGGGCGAGAGGAAGTACGAACTACTGAAGGTCAAGTAGCGTGCCAACGGCCTCTGCAAAGGGCAGCTACCAACACGGTGGTCGGCGAACTAGGGTTTATATCACGACCTCCAATCACCCAAGCCGGGTGATTCGATAACATTGGGCGACGTGCAGGGAAGGCGCCTGATCAACGGATTCAAGCTGACCCGCGTCGGTGTCACCGGCGTCAAAAAGCAGGTCACCGTGCGCCGCAAGGGGATGCAGGGCTGCCTGAACTGCATCATCGACGTCTACGTCGACCTTCCATCGAGCCAGAGGGGCTCCCACCTTTCCAGAAACCTGGAGATCATCGCAGAGGCGGTGGAGAACTCGGTCTCGCATCCGGTGGCGGGCCTGGAACTTCTCTGCAGAGAGATATGCAAGGAGCTGCTCGAACGGCACGAGTACGCGACTTACGCTGAGGCCAGCATCACCGCCGATTACTTCCTCGACCGTTCGGGGCCGAGCGGAAGGATCTCGAAGGAGGCGTTCAAGCTGATGGCCCAGGCCTACGGCAAGAGGGGCAACGGTCTGAGAAAGATGATCGGTGCCCAGGCGATCGGCATGACCGCCTGCCCCTGTGCCATGGAGACAGTCAAGAACATGGTGAACGGCAACGTCACCGTCGAGGGAAGCATGCCGACGATATCGCACAACCAGCGAAATGTCTCCACCCTCATGATCGAGGTGCCTGAGGAGTACGACGTGGAGGCGAACGACCTGATCGAGATCATCGAAGATTCCTTCTCGTCGCCGACGTTCGAGATACTGAAGCGGACGGACGAGGCGAAGGTCGTCATCAAAGCCCACAATAACCCGAAGTTCGTCGAGGACGTGGTACGCGACATCCTCAGCCGGGCGCTGGACAAGTACAAGGAGCTGCCTGACGAGGTCGTCCTGACGGCGAGGAGCGAGAGCGAGGAGTCGATCCACAAGCACAACGCGTTCGCCGAGAGGATCACTACGCTCGGCGAGTTGAGGGACCGTTCCGCCGCCGAAGGTCAGGAGATCGACAGAGGGAGCGGGTGCTCCTGATCAAGGCGGTCATCTCGGACATCGACGGCACACTCACCGACGACCGACAATTCATCCAGCCGCTCGGGATCGAGGCGCTGAGGGCGGTCCAGCAGAAAGGCATCACCGTCATGCTCGCCTCCGGCAACGTTCTCCCGCTGGCATACGGCGTCGCGACCTACATCGGGGCGAAGGGGCCGGTGATCGCGGAGAACGGGGGAATCGTCTCCTACAAGGAGAGGATCTACCGCCTCAACGATGTCGATTTGCCATTGAAGGCGTTCGCTCACCTCAAGGAACGGATGCCGGCCGTGGAGAGGCTCTTCACCGACAACTGGAGGGAGTCGGAGGTCGCCCTGAAGCTGACGGTCGACCCGCAGAAGGTGAAGGAGGAGCTGAAGGACTGGAATGTCAAGGTCGATGTGACCGGCTTCGCGATCCACATCATGGAGCCGACACACAGCAAGCTCAGGGGAGCGGAAAAGGCGTGCGAGCTCCTCGGCCTAGACATCCGCGAGATCGCCGCCTTCGGCGATTCAGACAACGATGTCGAACTGCTCGCGGGCGCCGGATACGGCGTCGCAGTGGGCAATGCCTCGCCGCGGGCGAAGGAGGCGGCGAAGTACGTGGCCCAGGGCGAGAATGCGAAGGGCGTCGTCGAGGGGCTCAGGAAGATGGGCCTCCTGGAGTGAATGCCCAAGAATCGGCCCACGGCAAAGATTGATTACCGCGCTTGGCCAATGGATTCGGCGTGACTACCGTCGGCATGTGCATGATCTGCGGGAAGCCCGCGATGTTCACCTGCGCGATCTGCGGCCGTCTTGTGTGCCGCGAGCACTACAATTCTGCGTATGGAATGTGCACGGTGTGCGCACCGAAGACGAAACGAGCGGAAGGGTCGGAGGACGAGCACCTGGGCCCGGCGCAGTGAACATCAGAGAAGCCTCTTCGCCTCTTCCGTGGTCATCCCGATCGACTTGAGCAGGTACATGAGCGACTTCTTCTTCATCATCGCCCTGGTCGTGTCGTCGAGGAACTGTTCCATGACCTCGGGGGCGCGGCGGTTGTACTCGACCGCGAACTCGCTGTAGTAGTACGGCGCGACATCCGGGTCGACCTCGGCCGCCTTGTTGTATGCCGACTCGGCCTCGTTGAACTGGCCGGCGTCGATGCAGAACGATCCGAGAGACGAGTAGTAGAACGGGTTCTTCGGGTCGAGGGCGATGGCCTTCTTGTAGAGCGCGATGATCTCCTCGGAGCCCACTTTCTGTAGCAGGACGCCCGCCTCGGCCTTGCCATAGTATGCCTCGGCGTTGTTGGGGTTCGCCTTGATCGCCTTCTCGAACTTCGAGAACGCCTGCTGATACTCCCCTGCGCTCATGTGCTGGCCAGCCTGTTGTGTGAGCTTCTCCGACTCGTCCAATGAAGCACCAAAGCAGGAACGGATGATTTGCTCATAAACGTATCTTCATGGCTCGGCGGCAGTAGGGACTTGGAATGACACAGCTTGACAAGGGTTTTATAGGCAACGGCAGTAATCATCTCGACCCATCGGCCAAGGCCGGTGGCGCGGGGCGAGGATATGGACATCGGGACCGTCAGGCGGGTCGCGCGGATCGCTAGGCTCAGGCTGACGCCCGAAGAGGAGGAGCGCTTCGCCAAGGACCTGGAGGAGATCCTGGCCTACATGAACGTGCTCGACGAGGCGGAAGGCTCCGAGCAGCACGATTTCAACCCGGTCCCGGTCAAGGACGTCCTTAGGGAGGACGTCGAGGGAAGGGACATCGACGCCGAGACGCTCCTCGACTCGATGGACACCTACGAACGAATGGTCAGGGGGCCGAAGCTCTCATGAGCGCGATTCCAGACCTCGATGCGCTCAGGTCGCTCAACGAGAGGTACAAGGCGTTCGTCGAGCTGACCGACACGACCGATCCGATGCCTGGCGGTGTCGATGGATTCCACTTCTCAGCGAAGGACAACCTCTGCGCCAAAGGTTTCCAGGCTCGCGCGGGTTCGAGGATCCTCGAGGGATATCGCCCTCCGTTCGACGCTACTCCGATCGCAAGACTGAGAGCCGCCGGCGGCCTCCTGCTCGGCAAGACGAACATGGACGAGTTCGGCTTCGGAACGTTCAGCACCAACTCCGGCTTTGATGTTCCTCGAAACCCGTTCGACATCGAGAAGGCGTGCGGTGGATCGAGCGGCGGTGCTGCAGCGGCGACAAGCCTGCTCGATGGTCACGTCGCGCTCGGGGTCTCGACCGGCGGAAGCATCTCCTGCCCCGCGTCGTTCTGCGGAGTGCTAGGCTTGGCCCCGACGTACGGCAGGGTCTCCCGCTACGGGTTGATCGACTACGCCAACTCGCTCGACAAGGTCGGACTCCTCGCCCGATCCTCGGACGATCTGAGGAGATACCTACCGATCATCAGCGGACCCGACCCGAAGGACCCGACCTCCTGCGTCCAGCCTCCGCTCGTGCTCGACCAGCAGAGGATCACGAGCGTCGCGGTCCCCGAGGAATCGCTGAAGAACCTTAGCCCCGCGGTCAAGGAAGGATTCGACTCGGCGCTCGACTCGCTCCGCGAGATGGGAGTCGGGGTCAGAGAGGTCGCCATGCCGACCCTGAGGTTCGCGCTCCCAGCGTACTATATCCTCGCGACCTCGGAGGCATCGACGAACCTGGCGCGCTACTGCGGAATGCGATTCGGCGTGCGTGGCACGAACGTGTCGCAGCACTTCAACGACTTCTTCTCGGAGGTCAGGTCAGAACACTTCGGGGAGGAGGCGAAGCGGCGGATACTGCTCGGAACGTACGCCAGGATGGTCGGGTTCCGCGATCGCTACTATCTGAAGGCGCTGAGCGTCAGGCAGTCCATCATCGAAGAGTACGCCAAGGTGTTCCGCGAAAGCGACCTGGTACTGACCCCGACGATGCCTTTCGTTGCGCCCAAGTTCTCGGAAATCAAGAGGATGCGCCCACTGGAGGTCTACCAGGCCGACTTCCTCACCGTACCGCCGAACCTCGCCGGTCTCCCGCACCTCTCCGTCCCGTGCGCCTACGATGGCGGAATGCCGATCGGAATGCAATTCGTAGCTCCCCATTGGGAAGAGGGGCGGTTGCTTGATGTCGCAGACGCCTGGACCGCCCGCTTCAAGGTCGTGTTCCCGGAGGTGTCGGGATGAAGATCGGGCTGGAGGTCCACGTGCAGTTGCCGACCCGCTCGAAGCTCTTCTGCTCCTGCTCGACTTCCGGGGAGGAACCGAACAGCTCGGTCTGCCCAACCTGCCTCGGCTTCCCCGGCTCGAGACCGGCGTTGAACCGCCGCGCTCTCGAACTCGGTGTGCAGATAGCGCAGTACCTCGACTGCTCCATCACCCCGACCGTCTGGTTCTCCAGGAAGACGTACTTCTATCCGGACCTGCCGAAGAACTTCCAGATCACCCAGTATGAGTACCCGCTCGGCCGCGACGGGCACTATCATTCGGCCGGCAAGAGGATCGGGATCTGGAGAGTGCATCTGGAGGAGGACCCGGGCAGCATCAGGCGCGTCGGGAAGACCGGCGAGGCGGTCTCGCTGATCGATTACAACCGCAGCGGGATACCGCTCGTCGAGATCGTGACGGCCCCGGACCTCAGCTCTCCCGACGAGGCAAGGGCGTTCCTCAGCGACCTGCTCGTCGAGCTAAGGCACATAATCGGCACGACCGCCGGGGACGAGCAGTCGGTGCGCGTCGATGCGAACATCAGCGTTGGCGAGGAGCGGGTCGAGATCAAGAACATCCAGGGGCTGAGGAACCTCGAACGGGGATTGAGGTTCGAGGCCAGCCGCCAAGCGAAGTTGCTCGAGGCGGGGATGAAGATCGTGCGCGAGACGAGGAGGTACGACGAGGAGCGCAAGGTCACCCTGCCCGCGAGGGAGAAGGAGACGGAGGAGGACTACGGCTACATCGGAGAGCCCGACCTCGGCACGTATGATCTGACACGGATATCCGCCTCGCTCACTTCCACGGAAACGCCGCTGAAGCGCGCGCAGCGCATCGCCGGGCACTACGTCGTTGACTTCGGGAAGGCGCGGCAGATCGTCCTGACGTCGATGAAGCTAGCCGATCTGTTCGAGAGACTGGCCGAGGTGGTCGAACCGGAGTTTGCGATGACCTGGACGCTCGGCCCGATATCTTCCAACTGGACAGCGATCGAGCCCCGCCTCGACGAGACGGTGACGAATGATCTGATCGAGGTCGTCAGGCAGGTCTCGGCGAGGGAGATCACCGACTCAGAGGGCAGGAGGCGCATCTCCGCTATCGCGGCCGGGGAGTGCCCCGCGGACATCTCGTGCGCGGTGGAGGACTCGGCGCTCGACGAACTGATCTCGAGGTACCTGGACGAGCACCCGAACGTGATCAAGGACTACGCCTCGAACCCCCGAGCCGCGAACGCCGCGATCGGCCATGTGATGAAGGAGTCCAAGGGGCGGTACAACTCCGAAGAGGTCGTCAAGGCGGTCAAGAAGGAGATCGAGCGCCGGCTCTGATCAGTCGTCCTCGATCCTTTCCTTCTTCTCCTCTTCCTCGGCCAGCGAGAGGATCATCAGCTCCTGGAGCTTCGCCTGGTCCACCTTCGCCGGCGCCCCGTCCACGAGGGACTGGAAGCGCTTGTTCTTCGGGAACGCGATCACGTCGCGGATCGATTCGCAGCCTAGGAGGTTCGCGGCCAGCCGGTCGAGGCCGATGCCGATTCCTCCGTGCGGCGGCGCCCCGTACTCCAGCGCCTCGAGGAAGAAACCGAACTCCCGGTCGATTGCGTCCTCGCTCATGCCGATCGCGCGGAAGATCTTGCGCTGCACCTTGGCGTCGTGGTTGCGCATCGAGCCGCTACCGATCTCGCTGCCGTCGAGCACGAGGTCGTAGGACATGCCCTTCACCTTCGTCAGGTCGCCCTTGTCTGGCAGGTCTCCCTCGACCGGCCGAACGAACGGGTGGTGGAACGCGGACAGTCTGCCCGTCACAGGATCGGCCTGGAAGAGCGGACAGTCAACGATCCAGACGAAATGGTGTCCCTTGCCCTCGAGTAGGCCGTTGTCCCGGGCGAGCTTCGTTCTCAGTGCTCCGCCGGCCTTCAGCGTCTGCATCCTCGACCCACCGAGGAACAGCAACAGGTCGCCTGGTTCGGCGCTCATGCGCGTCGCGATCGCCTGCCGCACCTTCTCCGGGAAGTACTTGACGATGTTGGACTCGAGGCCGCTTGGCGTCCCTCTCATCCACGTCATGCCGCCCATCCCCTGCTGCTTTGCCCAGTCGATGAGGCGGTCGACCTCGTTCCTTCCCAGGCCGCCCCATTCCGGATCCTTCTCCCGAACGAGCGACCGCTTCAGGTTGAGGCAGATGACGATCCCTTTCTTCTTCAGGATGTTGCGGAACACCTCGTACTCCGCGTCCTTGACGATCTCAGTCACCTCCTGCAGCTCGAGCCCGAGTCTCGTGTCAGGAGCGTCGGTGCCGAAGCGCGATATCGCGTCCTTGTAGCTGAGCCTGGGGAAAGGCGTCTTCAGGTCCTCGTCATAGAGTCTGGTCCAGACGCCGCTCATGACGTGCTCGATCTCCGCATGTACGTCCTCTTCGCCGGAGAACGACATCTCGACGTCCAATTGGGTGAACTCTGGTTGCCGGTCGGCCCGTGAGTCCTCGTCGCGGAAGCAGCGGGCCACCTGGTAATAGCGCTCGATGCCCCCGACCATCAGCATCTGCTTGAAGAGCTGCGGCGATTGCGGAAGTGCGTAGAAGTGCCCCGGCTGGATCCTTGACGGAACGAGGAAGTCCCTCGCCCCCTCGGCCGTGCTCCGCGTCAGCATCGGCGTCTCCACCTCGATGAAGCCGTCGTTGTTGAGCGCCTCCCTCGCCGCGGAGATCATCCTGTGCCGGAACCGGAGGTTCGAGACCATCTGCGCCCGCCTCAGGTCCAGGTAGCGATAGCGGATCCTCAGGTCCTCGTTCGGCAGCATTGAGTTCTTCTGCTCCGCCACCTCGAACGGGATCGGCTTGGCGACGCTGAGCACCTTCGCCTTCTCGATGAGCAGCTCGACCGTGCCGGTGGGATTTCGCGGGTCCTCTGTCCCGGGGACTCGCTCCCTGACGGAGCCCGTGACCTGGATCACGCACTCGCGCCCTAGGGAATTGAGCTCCGCCGAGAGTGCCCGCTTGTCAATCCCTTCGCCAAGCGCCTCGGGGTCTAGGACCAGCTGAGTGGTCCCGTGGCAGTCCGCGAGGTCGAAGAAGAGCACGCCGCCGTGATCCCGGCGGAAACGCACCCACCCGGCCATCGTGACCCGCTTCCCGAGGTCCTCCGGTCTAAGCTTGCCGCAGTCGTGTGTCCGTATCATCGAACAGGCCTCTGGAACTCAGGCTTTAGAGCCATCGCCCTTAAGCGCGGGTCTCTATTAAACACTTCGCCACGCTGTGCCACGGCAAGGACTTGCACGGCTTTGGCGTGTGGCTCCAACCTATCGATAAGCTATATCCGATAATAATGTGGTCCGGTCTCGATAGAATGCCCTTCAATCCACTAGGCTCGGACCTCGCCGCCGTATGGGACGTCATCGCCCTCGTGATAAGCTTCGTGGCCGTGATGGTCGTCGTCCAGATCAACAGTATGTTGCAGAAGAAGAAGATCCTGCCCACCGTGGTCACGCGCAAGCTGGTCCATATCTTCGTCGGACCGGTGTTCCTGGTGACGTGGCTGCTCTTCTCCGGCGATTGGTATAGCCGGTTCTTCGCGGCCGTGGTGCCGTTGATGTTCGTCCTGTTGTTCTACGCAATCGGCAGCGGAAGGATGAAGAACGAGGCGTTCGTCACCTCCATGTCCCGGTCTGGCGAGGCCTCCGAGCTTCTGAAGGGGACGTTCTACTACGCCCTGATCATACTGATCGTCACTTTGCTCTGGTTCTACATCCCAACGAACGGCATCGACCACGCCAACCCGACGGGATTGATAGTCATCGGCTGCCTCGCTGGTGGCGACGGCCTGGCAGACATAATCGGAAGGCGGTACGGCAAGCACAAGTACAGCGTCTCGGGCAATGAGAAGTCGGTCGAAGGGTCGATCGGCATGATCGTCGGCGCCATGCTCTTCAGCCTGGTACTGGTCGCGATCTTCGGCCTGGCGGTGAGCAACTGGAACCTCGCATCGTTCGTGCTTCCTCTGCTGATCGTCGCGATAGTCGCAGCGATCGTCGAGGGGATCAGCCCGAAGAACATGGACAACTGGACCATCATGATTGCAGTGGTTGTCGTGCTGATCCTCATGCACGCGGCGTCGCCGGCCTTCTGGCAGTTCCCGCTGTTCGGAGGTTTCGACGTTGTCTAGGCTTCTCGTCCTGAAGCTCGGCGGATCCCTGATAACCGACAAGAGCAGGCCGTACAGCCTCAGGACCGAGACCATCAAGGCCGTGAGCCGAGAGATCAAGGGGTGTCTGGATGACAAGCTGGTAAATCAGCTCATCGTCGTCCATGGTGTCGGCAGCTACGGCCACCCTCCGGTGATCGAGCACAAGCTTCACAAGGGGTTCATCGACCCGGACCAACTGTTGCCCCTTTCGCGGACCCAGAATAAGGTCGGTGAGCTGAGGGACGTCCTGACCTCGAGCCTCCAGGACGCCGGGATTCCGATCATCCTGTTCCACACGTCGTCTATCGCCTCGGCGGAGAAGGGTCGGATAGTATCGATGCACCTAGATGCGGTGCGAGGCTTCCTCAAGGTGGGGATGGTCCCTGTGCTGGGAGGGGATATGGTCTCCGATTCCGCAATGGGGTTCTCCGTCGGAAGCGGAGATCAGGTCGCAAGTATCCTGGCAAGGGAGTTCCACGCCACCGATCTCGTTTTCGCCACCGATGTCGCGGGCGTCTACGAAAGCGACCCGAAGCTCAAGCCAGAAGCGAGACTCATCAGGGAATTGAGCCTAGGGAACCTGCAATCCCTCTCGGCCGGCAATGCCGTGGTCGATGCGAGCGGGGCCATGCGCGGCAAGCTGACCAATCTGGAGGGGCTGAGGGATGAGCTCAGAGCTGGCCTGCGTGTGAACATAATCTCGATGATGGAACCCGGTCGACTGAGACGCCTATTGAGCGGAGAAGAGGTCGAGGGAACGCAGATCACGGTCTGATGCCAGGCATCATGCCCCTGTCACGATCGCTCTTCCGGCATGTCAGCGTTCGCGGTCCGACCCGCTCTCGCCGAAGTCCGGCAGGAACTGGAACGGGTCCTTGATCATGTTCAGGACGACGTAGGTGTTCGTCTTCTTGACGCCCTTGATCTGGAGCATGAGCTTGATGATGGCGCTGAACTCCTCGCGGTTCTTGCAGGCCACCCATGCGATCGAGTCGCATTCGCCGGTGACGTCGAAGACCGCCACCACGTCCTTCAGCTCCTTGATCTGCTGCTGGATCGCCAGAATGTCGCCCTCGACGTAGATATGGACGATGGCCATGAACTCGTAGCCGAGCTTGAGGTAGTCGACATGCGCCCGATAACCGTTGATGATCCCCAGCTCCTCGAGGTTCTTCACTCTCTGGATGAGCGTCGTCGGGTGGATTCCGAGGCGCTTAGCAATCTGCCGGTAGGAGCCTTGGCTGGATACACATAGCTCATGGATGATGCGCTTGTCTAGATCGTCGAGAGAGGTCGCGGCGCACATTGTAGTCTGGCCGCGCCTCAAATGGGCGGGTATATATATGTCAGTTTTCCCGCGAGCGACTGGAATGCTTTTCTGGAGGTAACTCATTCGGGCAATCATGACCACCAGGCTCCTGTACGAGACCGACCCGTACCTCTCCAAGTTCGACGCAACCGTGACGAAGGTCGAGGGCGAGTGGGTGGTCCTCGACCGGACCGCCTTCTTCCCCGGCGGAGGGGGACAGGATCCCGACCGCGGGTGGATCGAGGACCTGGAAGTGACGGGGGTGAAGGGCGGCGAGGAGGTTCGGCACAAGGTGCCCGATCACTCGTTCACCGTCGGTCAGAGGGTCGAAGCGGAGATCGACTGGGAACGCAGGCACGACCTGATGAGGGGGCATACCGCCGAGCATCTGCTCTTCAGCACGATGCACAAGATCAATCCGGAACTCGAGCTGGTCAAGATTGCGATCACTTCGGAGAAGAAGTGCTTCTTCGTCAAGGGTGAGGTGAATTGGAACCTTGTTTCGAGGTCGCAGCAGGAGGCGAATGCGGCGATCGCGGCGCAGCTTCCGGTCACGGAGGTGTGGGCATCGAAGGACAGCGATATCGTCCGGGAAATCCGCATCAAGGCGGAGCGGATACACGGAGACAAGGTTCGGATCGTTTCGATCGGGGAGATCGACAAGGCCGCCTGCGCCGGCGTCCATGTGCAGAACACGCGCGAGCTGCGGATGCTGCTGGTGACGAAGCTCACGTCCGCCAGGGCGAAGGGCGGGGACGTCGAGATCGAGTTCCTGACGGGACGCGAGGCGATGGAACGGGCGCTGGTCCTCTCTACCTACGCGCTGCAGGCCGCCGAAGAGCTGGGCGCGGTCCCGGACGATGTTCTGAGCTCCCTCGCCAACCTGAAGACGGCCGAGGAGAGCTCGCGCGAGACGCTCAGATCCTACGCCAAGGAAAGCATCGCCAGATTGACGCCGGTGAAGCTGGGCGACGTGAATATCGTCAGCGGCGTGTTCCAGGGCATCGACAAGAAGACGCTGATGGATGCAGCGAACGATCACGCGAAGAGACCGAGGACCGCGGTGGTCCTCGCCTCGGTGGACGAGAGGACGTTGTTGGTCGTCGCCTCGTCGCCAGACCTCGATTTGGACTGTAGAGACATACTCGCGTCGGCCATGTCGATGGTCGGCGGCAAGGGGGGCGGAGGCAAGTGCTTCGCGACCGGTGGCGCGGCGAGCGCAGAGAGGTCGGGGCAGGCGGTGGCAAAGGCGATAGAGGAGATCAGGACGAAGGTCTCGGGCAAATGAGCACTCTTTTCGCAAACCACTAGACGCTCATTCGAGGAAAGCTTCTTCTACCGAACCTTTGATTGCCCTCACCATGACTCCGCAGAAGGGCGTCAGCGAGGCCAAGGAGCACATCCTCAAGGTCTGCAAGGATGAGGACGTGCGTTTCATCGAGATGCAGTTCTCCGACATCTTGGGGAACGTGAAGAGCGTTTCGATACCGATCACCAAGCTGGAATGGGCGATGGACGAAGGCGTGTTCATCGACGGCTCATCCATCCTCGGCTATGCGACGATCGAGGAGTCGGACATGAGAGCGAACCCCATCCTCGACTCGTTCCAGATCTATCCCTGGACCTGCGAAACCCCGATGAAGACCGCGCGCTTCATGTGCACCATCTCCGACCACTCCGGGAACAGGTTCAAGGGCGATCCCCGCTGGGTCCTGGAGAAGATGATCGCGAAGGTCAAGGAGAAGGGCTACACGTTCAATGTCGGTCCGGAGTTCGAGTTCTTCCTCTTCAAGATGGACGAGGAGGGGAACCCGACGACGGTGCCGGTCGACTCGGGCGGCTATTTCGACCTCATGCCCCTGGACGACGGCGAGATGGTCCGGAAGGACATAATGCTCAACTTCGACCGCATGCACTTCGACATGGAGGCGTCGCACCACGAGGTCGCGCCCGGCCAGCTGGAGGTCGACATGCGATACCAGAACGCCCTGACCATGGCGGACCGGATGATGACGCTGAAGCTCGGGGTGAAGATCATAGCGGCCCAATACGGGCTACACGCGACGTTCATGCCCAAGCCCCTGTTCGGGATGAACGGTTCCGGCATGCACGTCCACCAGAGCCTGGCAGGCTTGGATGGACGCAACGCCTTCGACGACCCCAACGGCAAGTACGGATTGAGCGAGATGGCGTTCAAGTACCTCGGTGGGCTGCTGGCGCACGCCAAGGACGACTGCGCGATCCTCGCATCACACGTCAACTCCTACAAGCGCCTCGTGCCCGGTTACGAGGCTCCGTGCTACATCTCCTGGGCCAACATGAACCGCAGCGCACTGATTCGCGTGCCGGCCGGAAGAGGCTCGAGGGCGAGAGTCGAGCTGAGGAATCCGGATCCCGCCGGCAACCCGTACCTGCAGTTCGCGGTGATGCTCGCCGCCGGTCTCGACGGGATCGAGCACGACATCATGCCCCCGGAGCCGGTCGAGCGCGACATCTACCACATGAGCAAGGACGAGCGCAAGAGGCTGAAGATCGACAGCCTGCCGGAAGACTTGGGCGCCTCCCTGGAGATCTTCTCCCAGAGCAAGCTCATGAAGGAGACGCTGGGCGACCACATCTTCAACCACTACATCCACATCAAGACGGCGGAGTGGGACGAGTACCGCACCTGGGTCACCGACTGGGAGCACATGAAGTACCTGAGGGCCCTGTAGGGCCCTCGGCCATTTCCCTCTCCGGCTCGCTGGATTGCGCCACTGCCAATCGTTTTTCAAAAGGTTTAATAATCGTCGCCCAATCACTAAGTGATACCATGATGCCTGGGCACATGAACCCCCGTCAGGTCAAGCAAGCGATGCGCAAGCTCGGGATCAAGACGGAGGAGCTCGAGGATGTGTCGGAGGTAGTGATCCGCACCAAGACGAAGCAGTATGTGATCAGGGACGCCGCGGTCACCATCATGGAAATGCAGGGTCAGAAGCAGTTCCAGGTCGTGGGCGAAGCGGAGATCATCCCACTCGGGGCGGCTCCCTCGAAAGAGCCCGAGCCGACGCCCCAAGCACCCGCGATGCCAGAGGACGACATAAAGCTCGTCATGGAGCAGACGGGCGCCAGCCGGGAGAAGGCGATCGAGGCGCTCATGGCCACGGAAGGACAACCGGCCGAGGCGATTCTCAAGATCATGGCGGGGTGAACGAGATGTGCCTCGCCGTCCCTGGCAAGATCGTCTCCGTTCACGGCAGCACCGCCGTGGTCGATTTCGGCGGCGTGCAGAGGGAGACGAACATCTCCCTCGTCGAAGCGAACGTGGGCGACTACGTGATCGTCCATGCTGGATTCGCGATACAGATCGTCGACGAGGAGGACGCGCGGGAGACGATCAAGCTCTGGGAAGAACTTCTTGCCTTCCAGCAGGAAGCCTGATCACCACTTCTCTTTGCGGACTATCTCCTCCAGGGACTTCCGGTTCTTGCTCCTGGCGAGCGTCTTGGTCAGCGCATCGCGAAGACCGGGCTTCTCGGTCGGATAGCCGAGCGGGGTCATCGCGACCACCCTGACGTTGTCGGGTATCCCGAGGGCCGCGCGCACCTTCACCTCGTCGTATCCGGCGAGCCAGCATGTGCCGAGACCGAGCTCCGTGGCGCGGAGCACCAGATGCTCCATCGAGATGCCGACGTCTAGCAGGAAGTAGTCCATGCCGTTGACCGTCGCGTCGTCCTTCGGGTCGGCGCAGGCGATGACCAGCACCGGCACTTTCTTCACCCACGAGTTCAGGCGTCCGGAGTCGGCGATCCTCTCCAGCATCGACCTGTCCTTCACTACGATGTAGCGCCAGGGTTGGGAGTTGCGCGCCGAGGGGGCGAGCCTCGCCGCTTCCAGCGCCGAAGTGATCTTCTCGTCCTCGACCGGCTGGTCGGCGAATGTTCGAACGCTGTGCCTGGCCTTCACTAGCTCTTCGAAGTCCGTCCTCTCACCGAAGGGTGTGGGGCAGCTGCAAGGAGATAACGCTTCGCGCCGTCGTTCACTGCTTGCAGAGCTTCAAGAGCTCCTCCCACTTCCGGTCCACGTTGCTCTGGATCTCATCGGCCACGTAGGCCCACTTCTCCTTCGAGAGGTGAGCAAAGCGTCCCTGGGACTTGATCCACTCGCTGATCGGGATCTTCTTCTTCGACCCTTCGGCGATGCGCTTGCTCTCGCCGGTCAGCCTCCATGTCCCGCGCTCGAACTCGTAGAGCGGCCAGATGCAAGTCTCCACCGCCAACCTCGATATCTCTATCGTCTTCGAGGGGTCGAAGCGCCAGCCTCTGGGGCACGGCGCGACGACGTTCAGGAACGCCGGTCCGCCGATCTCTATGCCTTTGCCGGCCTTCTCGATCAGGTCCTTGTAGTTGTGCGGCGAGCCCTGCGCGGCGTATGGCAGATCGTGGGCGATGATGATCTTCGTCAGGTCCTTGGGGAACTCCTTCTTGCCCGGGACGCAGGTGCCGGCGGGGCAGGTGGTCGTCTGCGCCCCCCTCATCGTGGCGCCGGACCTCTGGATGCCTGTGTTCATGTACGCCTCGTTGTTCAGGCAGACGTAGAGGAAGTGCGAGCCCCTCTCGATCGCTCCGGAGATCGCCTGGAATCCGATGTCGTAGGTCGCTCCGTCCCCGCCGAAGGCGAGGAAGCGGATGTCCTCCTTGACCAGGCCCTTTCTCTTCAACGCGAGGTACGCGGCCTCCACGCCTCCGATGGTCGGCGCGGCATTCTCGAACGCGCTGTGTATCCACGGCACGTTCCACGAGGTGTATGGGTAGATGGTCGTCGAAACCTCGAAGCAGCCCGTCGCGTTCGCCACGATGACCGGCTTGTCGGTCGCCATCAGTATCTGCCTGGCGATGATCGGCTCGGAGCATCCCGCGCAGAGGCGGTGCCCCTCGACGAACCTCTCCTCCTTCTCGGAGAGCAGCTTCAGGTTGGTGACGGTCACGCCCTCACCCCCAGGAAGTTCATCGTCTCGCCCTCGTCGCTCATCAGCGCCTTGTAGACGGAACGCAGCTCGTCCGGCCTCACGTCCCTGCCGCCCAGGCCGTAGACGTAGTTCGTCAGCCGCGGCCTCTCGTCGTTGTCGTAGAGCGCGGACCTGACCTCGGGGAACATCGGGCCGGTCGAGCCGATGCTGAGGGCGCGGTCGAGCACCGCCACTCCCTTCATCCCGCCGAGCGCTTTCTCGACCTCCTCGTGCGGGAACGGCCGGAACAGCCGTACCTTGAGGCTCCCGACCTTCTTGCCCTCCGCCCGCAGGCCGTTCACGATGTCTTTCAGGGTGCCGGCGGTCGAGCCCATCGCGACGACCGCATAATCGGCGTCATCGAGCTTGTACGGCTCCACCAGCTCGTACTCCCTGCCGCTGGCGGCGTGGAACTCCTCGGCGACCGCCCTCGCGATCCCCGGGACCTTCGTCATCGCCTGCGCCTGCTGGTACTTGTGCTCGAAATAGTAATCGGTCCAGTCGAACGGCCCCATGGTCGTGGGGTTCTTCAGGTCGAGCAATGCGCGCTTCCACTTGTACTCGCCCACGAACTTCTTGACCGCGTCGTCTTCGAGTGGCTGGAACCGCTCGAGCGAGTGCGTGGTGATGAAGCCATCGAGACAGGTCATGATCGGCAGCCTGATGTCCATGTGCTCCGCGATCCGGAACGCCATGATGGTGTTGTCGTATGCTTCTTGAACGTTCTCCGCGTAGACCTGGATCCAGCCCGAGTCCCTCGCACCCATCGCGTCGCTGTGGTCGCAGTGGATGTTGATCGGTCCGCTCAGCGCCCGGTTCGCCACGGCCATGATGATGGGCAGGCGCATGCCGGAGGCGATGTAGAGCGTCTCCCACATGAAGGCCAGACCGGCGGATGCGGTCGCGGTGCAGACCCTCGCCCCCGCCGCCGAGGCGCCGATGCACAGGCTCATCGCGCTGTGCTCCGACTCCGCGCAGACATACTCCGTGTTCACAAGGCCATCGGCCACGTACTCTGAGTATAGCTCGACGATGATCGTCTGCGGCGTGATGGGATAGGATGCGACCACGTCCGGGTCGATCTGCCTCCATGCCAGGGCGATCGCCTGGTCGCCGTTCATCGCGACGTTCTGCATCTAGGCCACCTCCTCTTTCATGATTATCGCCTTGGCGGGGCACTGCGTCGCGCAAATCCCGCAGCCCTTGCAGTGCGAGAGCTTGAATCCGACGCGCTTGCCGTCCTTGACGACGACGGCGTTATCGGGGCAGTATATCCAGCAGATCAGGCAGTTGGTGCACTTCGACTCGTCGCAATCCGGTCTCTTCGACCGCCAGTCGCCGGTGCGGTACTTCTTCGAGCTACCCGGCTCTATGATCATCCCGCCTTCGGGAATCTCGCTCGCCTTCGCTTCCGACATTTCACTGCACCTCCTCGTAGGCCCGCTGCACGGCCCTCAGGTTCTTGTCTGTGACTTCTTGATTGAACTTGCCCTGGAACTTCGCGGTCAGCTCCGCGGTGACGCTGGTGATCGCCACCACCTTCGAGACCCTTATGAACGCGCCGAGCATAGCGGTGTTCGTCATCGGCCTCCCTATCTCCTCGAGGGAGATCTTAGTGGCATTGACCGAGTGGACGTCGTAGTTGTTGCCTACCACGGCCCTCAACTTGTCGTTGCCCTCGGGATAGTTGGCGACGATCGCCCCTTTCTCGCCCAGCCCTTCCTTGATCGTCGGATTCGCAAGGAGGGTGGGGTCGAGCACGACGACGAAGTCTGGATAGTAAACCTGGCTGTGAACATTGATCGGCTGGTCAGAGATGCGCGCGAACGCTCTGATCGGTGCCCCCATCCTTTCCGGCCCGAACTCAGGGAAGGCCTTGATGTACTTGCCCTCGCGCAACGCCGCGCCGGCTAGAATCTCGTTCGCGGTCACAACTCCCTGGCCACCTCTACCATGCCATCGGATCTCGACGGTCGTCAACTCAACCCCTCGCGCGCTGAATTACGGAATCCAATGATTATATTTGAACCTTACACTGATACGTTACGAGAAAATCCTCTGAAGCGATGGAAAACGTAGCTATTCCGCTGACAATCGATTCCAATCTGCCTCAATAGTGATGAAAATGTCAGTTCGGATGCCAAGAACGGAGTGTCTCGCTAGGTAGCGGAGGGACAA